>JAKBAQ010000243.1 GCA_021808985.1 Pseudomonadota bacterium | reverse complement strand
TCGCTTTTAATATCAAGCCGCTTTAGCATGGCATTAATCTGCGGCCCGCCACCATGGACGATAACGGGGTTGATGCCGACCTGCTTCAGCAGCGCTATATCGCGGCCGAACTCACTGGCAAGCATACTTTCCATGGCATGGCCGCCATATTTCACAACAATAGTGGCGCCGGCATAGCGGCGCAGATAAGGCAGCGCCTTGGCGACGATATGGGCTTCCTGGGCGGCGTCATGCATGGATTCGGTGCTCATGCGCGCTCCCTTGCCATGAAAATACAAGGAAGTGAACCAAGGAGGCGGCGTGCAACGGCCCTACCTGGCCGCGAATTTTTGCATCAGGGCCGCGGCTTGGGCGGTGTCCTCGCGCGGGGCGATGGCATGGGCGCGCACTGTGGCGGCCCGGTCATCGACCCGGCTAATGAGGCGGGCGCGCTCGATATTGCCGGGAGTACTGACAATCCATACCGGGCCGTTGACGATATTCTCCAGCCCCTCGCGCGCGACTTTTTCTGGGCTTTCGGCCATGTTCACCGGCATGCCCAGCCGCGCCATGGCCGGCGTTGCGGTGAAGCCGATATTAAGGTGCAGCACATCCACTCCGAGCGGCGCGCATTCGGCCCATAAAGCCTCGGTGAAGATACGGCTGAAGCTTTTGGAGGCCGTGTAGGCGGCAAGGGTTGGCGAGCCCAGATAGCCGCCGAGGGAGCCGGTAAGAATTATGCCGCCGCGCCCGCGCTTGACCATAAGCGCCCCGTAATGGCGGGCAAAATCGGCCTGACCAATAACATTCACAGCAATCACCGCCTGCGTAACATCTTTTGGCAGATCGGTAAAACGGCCACGTATGCTGTTGGCGCCTGCATTGTAGATGAGCAGGCCAATATCGATGTCATATGTCTGGGCGCGGGTTTTGGCCAACGCATCGTGACGGCTGAGATCGACCGAGGCAGTCCGTACTTCTGCTCCGTTCGCCCTCAATTCGGCGGCCAGTTGGTCCAATGGCTCCTGTTTGCGCGCGATGAGAACCAGCTTGAAACCATCTTCCGCCAGAAGCTGGGCGAAGGCCGCACCGACACCTTCCGAGCCGCCAACCACCAGCGCCCAGGGGCCATATTTTTTGATATCCATCCCGCTCCTCCTTTATTTTGATGTGTCAGCCAGCCGGCTATTCCTGTGGTGAGCCGTCTTTAGCGTGCAATTCCGTCCAGCTTGCGCCAACCTGTTCGGGGGCATAGGCAATCACCGGGTCAGCTTCACCAAACACGTCGAGCGTGTGCAAGAAACGGTGCGTGCCGATCATGTGACCGCAGGTTGACCCCAGCTCGACAATTTCAGCCGTCGTGAAATGCCGTGCCAAGCGGCCGTATAAATCTTCACCGATGCGGTGATGGTCTGTGGCGAGAAGTTCGAGAAATTCCAGCGCCAGGCACTCGCGGATGGTTAAGTCGCCACGCAGCGCCGGGCTGGTGAGGCATGCCACGGCGTCCTCGGTTGCGCCTTTTACCTTGCGCGAACCCATGCACGGCTCGCACCCGCCAAGCTGCGCGCTGCGTATGCGCAGCAATTCAAGCAATTTTCCATCCAGCAGATGGCGCGGAAAATTAGGGTGCCGGTCACCATCATCCGGCACGCTCTCATGCTCCGCGTAGGCGAGAATCTGCAACGGCAAAGCGATACGGAATGCGCCCGATGCCATGCCGGCCTTAATCGTTTCGCGCTGGGCCGGTTTGAGATCATCCCAGGGAATAGGCTCGATCCGCGGCATGTGCCCTCCTCAATCCAACTCAATGCCCATGGCTTCCATTTCACGCTCGGCCCAGAACAGGCGGCCCGTATATTCCATTGGGTTTTCGCACGCGGCGAAATAGACGAGCATACGGGCGGGAACGGTCATAGGCACGGCAACGGAATCATCCAGCCCCGCGTTTTTTACCCGGATGGCAACGAGCTCGGTGGCGACAAGACCTGGATGCATGCCGATAATGGCAATGTTCTTGGCGTGGAATTCCGGCGCCATGCAGTTGCCGAAACGGTCGAGCGCGCGCTTACTGGCGTAATAGCCCGGCACGGCCAGACTGAACTTGCCCACGGCATCCAGCTTGGGCAGCTCCTCCGGCTGACGAAACACCTCGCCGCTACCGGTGGAGAGGTTGATGATGCGCCCGCCACCGCGCTTCTCCATGATAGGCACAACAAGCTGGGTAAGCGTGAACGGCGCGTGGACATTGACCGCGAACTGGTAGAGCCACTCATCTCGCGTCAGGTCGAGGAATGATTTACCCCATATATCGCCGGTTGTGGCGGCGGCGTTGTTGATGAGGATATCCACACCGCCGAAGCGCTTCACCGCCGCATCAACCAGGGCTTTCAGGTCTTCTTCCTTCGCAAGGTCGGTGGCAATGGCGATGGCCTGCCCGCCCAACACCTCGATCTGCTTCAGCGTCTCGCCGATTGTGCCCGGCAGGGCTGAATTGGCTTCCACTGTGCGGGCGGCCAGCACGACATTGGCGCCACGCTTTGCGAAATCCAGCGCCGCCTGCTTGCCCACGCCACGGCTGGCCCCGGTGATGATGACAATTTTGCCGGTGAGATCCTGCTCGCGCTGGCGCTGCATCGGCGCCGTAGCCTCGGTGGCCAGTTTCATGCGGTCAGAGAATTCGTTCATATTTTCCTCGCTTTATTTTTCCAATATTGGAAAATATATTGCTATATTTGGAATATCGGATGGCACAGCCATCCGTGTCAAGTTACTTGCGGATGCAGGAGGTGAAGCGCGCCATGATAGAAGATTCGAACCCGACCAACCGCGTTTTGGATGTGCTGAGCTTCCTCGCGGCCCATCCCGCCGAGACTTTCACCCTGGCGGAAATCGCACGGCAGGTGGGGCTGAGCACCGGCTCGGCGCACCGGGTGCTGACGACCATGGCAAAAGCCCAGTTCCTGGCGCGCGATGAGAAGCGCCGGACCTATTCGCTTGGCGTTGCGATGGTGGCGGCCGGACAGGCGGCAATCGAGAAATATCGCGGCGTTGACATTGCAAGGCGGGAAATCGCCAAGCTGGCGGCTGAGCTGGACGTGCAATGCAGCGCAAGCACGGTGACGGCTGGAGAGCTGATGGTTCTCGTGAAGGAGGGGGCGCCGAAATCGCATATGGCGCTGACGCGGGTGGGTGAGCGCCGCCCGCTTATTCCGCCGGTGGGGCTGTGCCATGTGGCCTGGGCGGGCGAGGCGGCGATTGAGGCGTATATTGGCAAGGTGGATTTTTACTTGAGTGAGACCGTACGCAAACATCTGCATGATACGTTTCCGCTGATCCGGCGCCGGGGATATTCGATTTCAGTCACCGGCCCCAATGCCGGCCACGCCCTGCAGGCGATGACCCTCCCGATAGGCCGGGCGCCGGATGCGGAATACTGGACGAATCTATATGAATTGATCGGCAAAATCATGCCGGACGAGGTGCAGCTTTTCGATCTGGCCGGTGCCGATGAAACCGGGATCGGCCATATTACGGCACCGGTATTTGCCCCGGACGGCACGGTTGCGATGCAGCTTGTGATGATCGGCATGGCGCGAAAGCTGGGCGCGCGGGATATTGAGCACTATGCCGAACGGCTTTGCGCGACAGCCGCGTTGATTACCAGCGAAATGCATGGGCGGGTGCCGAAGGGGTGAGAAATCGTTCCGGCTTTATCACGCAAGATGGATCGCCGCGCTGCGCTCACGATGACGGCAAAGCGGAGCGAGCCAGCCTAAAGCAGGCCGGAGATGATGGCGCGGAGGGTTTCGATACCGGTGGCATTCTCGCTCGATGTCGTCACAACCTCGCTTAGCGCCGCCGGGTGCTTGGCGGTCAGTGCCAATACCTCGTCCTGCTTACGTTTCAGCGCGCCGGGCTTCACCGCGTCGGCC
>JAKBAQ010000242.1 GCA_021808985.1 Pseudomonadota bacterium | reverse complement strand
CGAACAGCATGATCCAGGCGAAGCCCGAGAGGGCTGAGCCGCCGAAGAGGGCCAGCGGCAGGGCCGCGAGGAAGACGGTGCCGGAGGTGCCGAGGGTGCGGTTCAGGGTCTCGTTGATGGATTGGTCAATAAGGGAGCGCAGCGGCATGGTTTTGTATTTGCGCAGGTTTTCCCGCACCCGGTCGTAGACCACCACCTTGTCATTCGTGGAGTAGCCGATGATGGTGAGGATGGCCGCGATTGTCACCAGATCGAACGGGATGCGGGTGACGACCATGAAGCCGATGGTTTTGGTGGTGTCGAGAACCAGGGTGGTGACGGCGCCGACGGCGAACTGCCATTCAAAGCGGAACCAGATGTAGGCCAGGATCATGACGAAGCTGAGGCCCAGCGCCTCCAGCCCCTGGGCGAAGAGCTGCTTGGAGACCGAGGCGCCGATGGCCTGGGTGCTGAGGATTTTGGCGCCCGGCGCGGCGCTGGCCAGGGCGCTCTGGGCCTCGCTGATGGAGGTTTGGGTGGCGGCGGCGCTGGCCTTGCTCTCCAGGCTGATGAGCACGCCCTTGCCGCCCGCGCCGAAGCTTTGCAGCGAGGCGTCAGCCAGGCCGGCGCGCGCCAGGGCGGCGCGCAGGACGGGGAAGTTGGCCGGTTGCGGGGTTTCCACCTGGAGGACCACGCCGCCCTTGAAATCCAGCCCTAGATTGAGGCCGGGATAGAAGAACAGGATGATGGAGGCGGTGCTGAGCACGGCCGAGACGATGAGGCCGGCGAAGCGGCCGTTCATGAAGCGGATCTGGGTGCCGTCGGGAACGAAGCGGAGCATGGGTTTCATGAGCATTTTGCGGGTCCTTAGAGCAATATTCATTTGATCGGAACCGGGCGGTTCAGACCAAGCGAATGAAATTGCTCACTTAAATATAACGAGGGTGTTTTTCATTCATTGAAGAACACCCTAGACGGGCAGCGAGGCGGGGCGGCGCGCGATGTACCAGCGCGAGGTGATGAGGCGCACCAGCACCGTGGCGGTGAACATGGTGGTGATGATGCCGACGCAGATGGTGACGGCGAAGCCGCGCACCGGCGGCGAGCCGAAGATGAACAGCGTGATGTGGGCGAGCAGGGTGGTTACGTTACTGTCAATAATGGTGCCGTAGGCGCGTTTGTAGCCCGCCTCCAGCGCGGCCAGGGGCTTGCGCCCGGCTTTCACCTCCTCGCGCACGCGCTCGTTGATGAGCACGTTGGCGTCCACCGCCATGCCCAGCGTGAGCAGGATGCCGGCCATGCCGGGCAGGGTGAGTGTGGCGCCCATGAAGGAGAGGATGGCCAGCATGATGACGAGGTTCATGACCAGCGCCGCGTTCGCGAACCAGCCGAACAGGCCGTAGAACACGGCCATGAAGGCCAGCACCAGGATGAAGCCGGCGGTGAGCGAGAGGGCGCCGGCGCGGATGGCATCAGCCCCCAGCTCGGGGCCGACACTTTGCTCCTCCACGATGTTGAGCGGGGCGGGCAGGGCGCCGGCGCGCAGGAGCAAGGCGAGGTCAGTCGCGGACTGGGCGGTGAAATTGCCCGAGATCTGGCCGGAGCCGCCGGTGATGGGCTCGCGGATGACCGGGGCCTCGATGATCTTGCCGTCGAGCACGATGGCGAAGAGCTTGCCGACATTGGCGGTGGTGACATCGGCGAACTCCCGCGCGCCGACGGAGTTGAGCGAGAAGTTGACCACCCATTGGCCGCTTTGCGGGTCGGTGGAGGCTTGGGCGTTGTCGAGATCGGCGCCGTCAACCGCGACGTTGGAGAACACGTCCATGCTCTGCTGCGGGTTGTCGGCCATGGGGAGCTGGGTGTCGCCCAGCGGCGGGACGGGGCCGGGCTGGGCGTTGGAGTCGACCATCTGGAAGGTCATATGCGCGGTGGTGCCGATGAGGGTTTTCACGCGGGTGGGGTCGGAGATGCCGGGCAGCTGGACGACGATCTGGTCCGTGCCCTGGCGGGCGATGGTGGGGTTGAGTACGCCGGAGCCGTCAATGCGGCGCTGGATGATGGTGATGGACTGGTCCACCGCCTGCGACTCACGTGCGATGAGGGTTTGGTGGGGGATGGAGATGTTGATGCTGCCGTCCGCCGCCTGGGCGATGGCGACGTTGGGGGAGCTGGCGTTGGGCGCGTAGCTGATGAGCTTGCGCAGCGCCGAGATGACCGCCGGGCCGTCAGAGGGGGCGAGCAGGTGCAGGACGACCTGGTGATTTGGGATGTCAGCATGCAGGCCGGTATAGCCGAGATTGGCGGCGCGCATGGTCTGGCGGACTTGGTCGACCAGGTTGTTGAGATCCTGCTTTTCAACCGCGGCGAAGTCTATCTGCAGCAGCAGGTAGCTGCCGCCGCGCAGGTCCAGCCCCAGGTGAACCTGGTTCCAGGGCACGAAGCCGGGCAGCAAGGCCGGGCGGGGGCCAAGGTTGGGCAGGCCCAGCAGAAAGCCGAGCACGCAGAGGAGCAGGATTCCATAAGTTTTGGCGCGGGTGAAATACAGCATTTGTAATCCGAAAATCCTTTTATCGCAGGCGGTATGACGTTGCTCCCGGTTGCGCGCAACCCCGCCGGGCGATACCACGTTTCGCATGAGTGAGCGCTTGAATGTTGGTCTGATCGGGGCGGGGCATTTTGGCCGCTACCATGCGTTGAAATTGGCCGGAGCGAAACGGGCCAGGCTGGTGGGGCTGGCCGATGCGGACCCGGAGCGGGCCAAGGCCGTGGCCTGGGAAGCGGGCTGCCCGGTGAAGAGCGTGGAGGAGATTCTGGCCCTGGCGCAGGCGGTGATCATCGCCGCGCCGGCGGAGTATCATTTTGATTTGGCGGCAAAAGCCTTGCGCGCGGGCAAGCATGTGCTGGTGGAGAAGCCGATTGCGGCGACCCTGGCGCAGGCGGCGGAGCTGGGCGAGCTGGCGCGCGCGGCGGGGCTGGTGCTGCAGGTGGGGCATCTGGAGCGGTTCTCGGCGGCGCATGGGGCGCTCTCGGCGCGCATGGGCAAGCCGCTTTATATCGAGGCGGTGCGGATTGCGCCGTTCAAGCCGCGCGGGACGGATGTTTCGGTGATTCTGGACCTGATGATCCATGACCTGGACCTGATTCTGGCGCTGACCGATTCGCCGGTGGCCAGCGTGGACGCCGTGGGCGCGCCGGTGGCGAGCGGGCATGATGACATCGCCAATGCGCGGATACGCTTTGAGAACGGGGCGGTGGCGACGATAACCGCCAGCCGGATTTCGCTGAAGACCGAGCGCAAGATGCGGATATTCTCGCAGACCGGGTATCTGACCGTGGATTTCGCGGCGCGCAAGCTCACGCTGGTGGGGCGCGGGATCGGGATGAAGCTGCCGGGGTTCGAGGAGTTTGGCGTGGAGCAGGCGGGATGGCAGGACCATGACGCGCTGCTGGCCGAGCATGAGGCGTTTTTCGCCTCGGTGCTGGATGGCGCGCCGGTGCTGGTGGACGCGCAGGCCGGCCAGCGCGCGCTGGCGGCGGCGCTGGCGGTGAGCGAGGCGATTGCGCGCAGCCGCGCGGTTGCCGAGGCGAGCGGGCTGATACCGCGAAGCTAGAAATAAGAGCCGAACAGGCGGCTATATTCGGCGAATTCCTTTGCGATGTCGCCAGGGGTGAGGTTGGCGTCTGCCAGATTGTAGCTGTGCTTGCCGTGCTTGTGCTGGGCGTTGGATGCCTCCCATGCGTGCATGGCGGCGCGGCTGGCGGCGGGCAGGGCCAGGCCGGCGGTGGTGTAGATGCGCTCGGCGCAGGCCAGGCTGTCGGCGACGATGGCGTTGTAGGCGAGGTCCACGAAATTGTGATCGGCGGCGAGGGCGGCGCGGCTGGTGAGGTAGCGGCGGGTGTGCTCGCCCCAGAATGTGAGCGCGTAGCGGCCGACATCGGC
>JAKBAQ010000241.1 GCA_021808985.1 Pseudomonadota bacterium | reverse complement strand
ACCGCACTGATCACGGGCTCCGCCGGGGGGATCGGCCTTGGCATCGCCAAGGCGCTGGCGCGGGAGGGGGCGCGGGTGGTGATCGCGGATATCGACGCGGCGGAGGCGGAAAAGGCGGCAGCGGGGCTGCGGGCGGGCGGCGCGCAGGCGCTGGCGCTGAGCTTCGACGTGGCCGACCCGGCCGCCTGGCCGCAGGCGAAAGCGCGGGTGGAGCAGGCGTTCGGCCCGGTGCGGATTTTGTGCAACAATGCAGGCGTGTTTACCGCCGGCGGGCCGGTGGAGGCTATAGATCCGCAGACCTGGCGGTGGCTGTTCGGGATTAATCTGGATGCGCATTTGCATGCGCTGCGCACGTTTTTGCCGGAAATGCGCGCCAGTGGCGAGGCGGCGCATATTGTTAACACCGTTTCAATGGCGGGGCTGCTCGCCACCGCGCAGGCCGGCGCCTATACGGCCAGCAAGTTTGCCGCCCTCGCCCTGGCGCAATGCCTGCGCGCGGAGCTGGAGGGCAGCCGTATCGGCATTTCGGTGCTTTGCCCGGGCTATGTGGCAACACGGCTGGTTGCGACCTCGCGGCAGCACATGCCCGGCGACGCGCCCGATGAGGCGGAGGTCGCCGCCTTCGCGGCGGCGCTGGCCAAGGGCTCGCCGCCGGATGAGGTTGGCGGCAGCGTGGTGGGGGCGATTAAATCCGGGGCGTTTTATATTTTCACGCATCCGGAGTTCCGCGGGGTGGTCGAGGAGATACAGCGGGAGCAGATGGCGGCCTTTGACAGGGCTGCCGGAAGTCATTGAACGGTCATGAAGGTGGTTGGCGGGGGCTGATAGAAGCGGGTTGATCAGACAGGGACAGCCTGATGCAACGACGCGATTTTCTCGCCGCCGCGCTGCCGCTTGGCCTCGCCGGACTGGCGCCTGGCGGGTATTTTCTGGCCGATGCGGCGACGCCGCCGGGGTACAGCCTTGGCATCGCCTCGGTGCCCAATTTGCGCGACCTGGGCGGCTATGCGGGGGCGCGCGGGGTGGTGCGGCATGGGCTTGTCTACCGCTCGGAAAAACTGTGCCCGGTTGCGCCGGCGGATAAGCCCAGGCTGGCGGCGCTGGGGCTGGCGGAGGTGTTCGACCTGCGCACGGCGGCCGAGCGCGCGCAACAGCCCGACGAATTGCCGCCCGGGGCGCGGGAGATATGGCTGAATGTGCTCGCTGATGCCAAGGGCGGCATTCCGGCCAATATCACCACGCTGCTGGCCACGCCCAAGCAGGCCAACGCGGCGCTGGGCGGCGGCAGGATGGCGGCGTTCGGGATAGAGACCTACCGGCAGTTCGTGATGCTGCCGAGCGCGCGGGCATCGTACCGCAGCTTGTTTCTGGCCTTGAGCGATGGCGCGGGGCCGCAGCTGTTCCACTGCACGGCGGGCAAGGACCGCACCGGATGGGGCGCGGCGGCGCTGCTGACCCTGCTCGGCGTGCCGAAGGATACGGTGTACCGGGATTATCTGCGCACCAACGACTATATTCTGCCGGAGTATCACGTCTATATCGCGCGCTTCATCGCGCAGGGGGGTGATCCGGCGATTACCCGGAGCCTGTTCGCCGCCAGGCGGGAATATCTGGACGCCGCCTTCCACGAGGCCGCCGTGCGGTTTGGCGGCATGGATGGCTATTTCAGCGAGGGGCTGGGCCTGGACCATGACACGCGGCGGCGCCTGCGCGCGCGCCTTTTGGTGATTTAGGGATTGTTTTAACCGTCTCTGCAAAAACATTGAGGATAATTCTCAAAAGTTTTTTGGGGTCTGGCCCTTTTTTACAAAAAAGGGCCAGGATCCTGGGGAGCTTTTCATGAAAGCTCCCCAAACCCCGCAAAAATTTTTAATAATTTCAATCTAGGCGAGACCGAGCCCGTTGGTGCGCAGCAGGGCGTGCTTAAGCTCCTGGCGGAAGCGCGCCTCATCCTGCGCGGCGGTGGAGAAGCGGCCGATATAGGGGCGCATCACCACGGTGATCGCGATGGAGCCGGTGAAGGAGAAGAAGAAGAAATCCGGATCGACCGCGCTGGCGGGCGGCGCGGGCAGGGCGGCGCGGATGAGCGGCAGGAAGAGATCATGCACCGGGCGGATCAGCCGTTCGTGGAAATATTCGAAACGCTCGCCCTGCTGCGCGGTCTCCTTGACCAGGAACATCGAGAGTTGCGGCGTGTCGCAGACCAGGTCGATCAGCTGTTCCATCACCTTGTGCAGGCCTTCCGCGCCGGTGCCGATCTGCGGCAGCTCGCGCAGGAACCTGGCGGCCAGATCGTCGACCACGGCCTTCCATAATTCCAGCTTGGAGCCGTAGCGGTGGGCGATGAGGGAGACGTCGATCCCGGCTTGCGTGGCGATCTGGCGCAGGTTGGCGCCCTCGAAGCCGTGACTGGCGAAGGCGGCCAGCGCGGCTGGCAGGATCAGGTCTGAGCGCAGGGCCTGCGCCTTGGCGGGCCGCCCGCGCCGTTTTGCTTGCTTCACCGGGGTCACATCCATCACTCCCTCATGCGATGGCTGATAATATCGCTTGACAGGGCGGGCGTCATCCCAATAAATAAACAAGCGTTGAATTAATGCCGTGGCTGCATCCGGGCCACCAGCCGGCGCGGCTGATTGCGGGAGAGACACAAATGAGCGGAACATATGACATTCTTGTCGTCGGCGGGGGCAGCAATTCGCTGACGGCGGCGGCCTATATGGCCAAGGCGGGGAAAAAGGTTCTGGTGCTGGAGAAAAACAGCCAGTGCGGCGGGGGGGTTGTGTCGATCAACATCGCGCCGGGATTCACGCATGATCCGCATGCGACCGGGCTGGTGGCGTGCCTGCCTAACCCCGCGATCAGCCATGGCGAGCTGCCGCTGGCCAGGCATGGCTATGAGCTGGTGCCCTTCGAGGCGAGCTTCGCCAGCGTGTTCGAGGACGGGACGGGGCTGATTAGCTACCAGAGCCTGGACAAGACCTGCGCGGCGATTGCGAAATTTTCCGCCCGGGATGCGGAGACTTACCGCAAGATGGCGAGCGATGCGATGGCGCTGCTGCCGCTGCTCTCGCGCAGCATGGCCGCGCCGCCGCTGCCGTTTGGCGGATTTGTCGCCATGCTGGAGCAGAGCGCGAACGGGCGGCGGCTTGTCACCTCGCTGCTGAGCAGCGTGTATGACGTGCTGGAGGATAATTTCGAAAGCGTGGAGCTGAAGCTGCATTTCATGAAATGGTGCGGCGAGATGATGATGAATCCGGAGACCAAGGGCACGGGCATCACCTTCCATATGCTGCTTGGCATGTCGCACAGTTTCGAGGCCGGGTGCGTGAAGGGCGGGAGCAAGAACCTGACCAACGCGCTGATCGGCACGCTGCGGGAATTTGGCGGCGAGGTGCGCACGAATGCGGAGGTTCGGCGTGTCATCGTCTCGGGCGGGCGGGCGAGCGGGGTGGAAATGCTGGATGGCGAGATCCTCACCGCGCGCGATGCGGTGATCGCCAGCATTCATCCCTGGCGGCTTGGCGATTATATCACCGGCATTGCGGACGATATCATCAAGGCCGCGCGCCAGACCAAGCTGAGCGACCATGGCGCGATCAACCAGCAGATCGCCCTGACGCATGCGCCGGAATACAAGGCCGGGCCGCAATACAAGGATGTGCTGTGCGTGGAGCTGATGCACAAGGATGTGCGCGCGTGCCGGGAGCAGTTTCATAACTATATCATGGGCGGAATGAATTTGGAGCAGCTCAGCCCGCTGGTGATTGTGAATTCCAACAAGGATCCCTCGCGCGCGCCGGCGGGGCAGGCGGCAATGTATCTGTATCATTTCGGGCCACGCGAATGGGCGAAGGGCGGGATCGAGGCCTGGGCCGAGCATCAGGCGGAAGTGGCCGACGCGGTGTGGAATGAAACCAAGAAATACTGCACGAATCTCGATGACGGCAATATCATCGCGCGGCATGTGGAGACGCCGCTGACG
>JAKBAQ010000240.1 GCA_021808985.1 Pseudomonadota bacterium | reverse complement strand
GCACATAGGCCGTGCCGGTGCGGTGCGGGCGGGCGGGCTTTTTGGCGCGCGCCGGCAGGGTGGCGGCGATTCCTCGCGCCCGCGCCGCGCAATGGGGCGACCAGGGGCATTGCCCGCAGGCGGGGTTTTGCGGCGTGCAGATGGTGGCCCCGAGGTCGAACAGGCTTTGCGCGAAATCTCCCGGCGCGGCGCGGGCGGCTTGGTCCGCCATGAAGATTTCCGCCGCCGTGGCGATTTCCTTCTTGCCGCCGGGCAGCGGGGTGGGGATGGCGAAAATCCGCGCCGCGATGCGCTCTATGTTGCCGTCGACCGGCAGGGCGGGCAGGCCGAAGGCGATGGCGCCGATGGCGTTGGCCGTGTAGGGGCCGATGCCGGGCAGCGCGCGCAAGCCGGCGATGCTGCGCGGAAAGGCGCCAAGCCCGGCCACGGCCTGTGCGCAGGCATGCAGGTTGCGCGCCCGGGCATAATAGCCGAGCCCCGCCCAGAGGCCGAGCACATCGGCCACCGGGGCCGCGCTTAATGACTCAACTGTAGGATACGCGGCCAGGAATTTGGCGTAATAGGGCGTCACGGTGGCGACCACGGTTTGTTGCAGCATGATCTCGGAGAGCCACACGTGATAGGGGTTGGCCGGCATGCCGGGGGCGGCGCGCCAGGGCAGGTGCCGCCGGTGGGCGGCGTACCAGGAGAGGAGTTTTGAGGCCGGTGGCGGAACGCGGGAAACGATTTGCACGGCACGAGCATGTGCCGGTTGAGGAGAAACCGCGCAACTACTCGCCGCGCGGAATCGCGACGCTGCTGGCGCCGGTGCTGCGCCCGGCCTTCAGGCGCCGCGCCCCCGCCGCGGCGGCGCTGCTGCTGGACTGGCCGCAGCTGGCCGGGCCGGAGCTGAGCGCGCGGGCCGCGCCGGTGAAGTTCGCGGCCGGGACGCTGACCCTGGCCTGCACCGGCCCCACGGCGATGGAATTGCAGATGGGCAGTGAGCAGATCATCTCCCGGCTCAATCTCTCGCTCGGGCAGGCGATGATCGAGCGGCTGCGCTTTGTGCAGCAGGCGCCGGGCGTGAGCGCGCCGACACCCCGGGCGATGCCGCGCGCGCCCGCCCTGCCGCCGCAGGAACTGCCGGAGGGGAAGCTGGGCGAAGCGCTGAACAAGCTTTACCAGGGCCTGAGGAGCCGGGGCTGAATTTACGATTCGACTCATCGACATGAATTTGCTTACACTAGATATAGAGGTGAAAATGCTTTCAAGCCGCCGTAATATACTATCCCTAGTGGGTGCTGCTGCCGCCGTGTCTGGCGGGGCGGCGCTTTACATGCGCGGGCGCAAACAGCCGATTGCCCAGGCCGATGCCAGCACGCCCACCGCCGCGCCGGTGGTTGTGCCCGCCGCGCCCCAGGCGCCGGCCAATGCGGGCCCGGACTCGCCGTTTGGCAAACGCTCCATCGGCTCGCCGAACGCGCCGGTTACGGCGTATGAATATTTCTCGCTCACCTGCACGCATTGCGCGGAATTCGCCACCGTGACCATGCCGCTGGTGAAGCCGAAGCTGGTGGATACCGGCAAGTTGCAGATCATCTACCATGATTTCCCGCTCGACCAGGTGGCGCTGATGGCGGCGCAGGTGGCGCGGTATCTGCCGCCGGAGGAATATTACCCGTTCATCGAGGCGCTGTTCGCCGCGCAGGAGGACTGGGCGTTTCAGCCGAACGAGAATTATCATGACTCCATCTACAAATACGCCGCCCTGGCGGGGATGGACGAGGCGACCTACAACGCCGCCCTGGCCGATACCAAGCTGAAGGAGTTCATTCTGCAGGGGCAGCAGCAGGCCGAGCAGCTCGACCATATCGACGCCACGCCGACCTTCATCATCAATGGCAGGATGTATCCCGGGGCGATGGCGTATGACGATTTCGCCGCCATCGTGGACAAAGCCGCCGCCGGATAAGAGGAACCACCCGTTTGCCAGCACGTTTCGCCCGACTGCGCATTGCCGGTTTCAAGAGCTTCGCGGATGCCACCACGGTGGAGATTCTGCCGGGGCTGACCGGCGTGATCGGGCCGAACGGCTGCGGGAAATCCAATGTCGTGGAGGCGCTGCGCTGGGCCATGGGCGAGGCCAACGCCCGCAACATGCGCGGCACGGAGATGGAGGATGTGATCTTCGCCGGCACCGCGGGGAGGGCCTCGCGCAATCTGGCGGAGGTGACGCTGACGCTGGAGGAGACGCAGGGGCTGGCGCCGCCGCCGTTTCATGAGGCGGCGGATCTGGAGATTTCGCGCAAGATAGAGCGGGGGGCGGGCAGCTCCTATCGGGTGAACGGCAAGGAGGCGCGCGCGCGCGATGTGCAGACGCTGTTCGCGGATCTGGCCTCGGGGGCGCGGGCCTCGGCGATGATCAGCCAGGGGCGGGTTGGCGCGCTCGTGAACGCGCGGCCAGAGGAGCGCCGGGCGTTGCTGGAGGAGGCCGCCGGCATTACCGGCCTGCACGCCCGCCGCCATGAGGCGGAATTGAAGCTGAAGGCGGCGGAGCAGAACCTCTCGCGCGCCGATGACCTGAAGGGGCAGGTGGAGGCGCGGCTGGTTGAGCTGAAGAAGCAGGCGCGCCAGGCCACGCGCTATCGCAACCTTTCGGGCAATATACGCGCGGCGGAGGCGGAGCTGCTGGCGATCCAGCGGGCCATGGCCGAGCGGGAGCGTGAGGCCGTGCGGGAAGCCTTTGCCCTGGCGGAGACGCGGGTGCGGGAGGCGGCCATCGCCGCCGAGCAGGCCGCCACCCGCGCCGCCGAGACCGAGGCGGCGCTGCCGGCGCTGCGCACGGTGGAGGCGGAGGCGCGCACCACGCTGGAGCGCGCGCGGATTGCGGCGGAACAGTCCTCGGAGGTGGAAAACCGGGCCCGCGCGGCGCTGAAGGAGGCGCGGGCGCGGCTGGAGGCGCTGACCCGCGACCATGGCCATGCGGCGAAGCTGGTGGCTGACGCGCAGGCGGCGCGCACGCGGCTGGAGGAGGAGCAGACCGGCCTGCTGGCTGAGATGGTGCGCGCGCCCGCCGAACTGGAGGCGGCTGGCCGCGCCGAGGATGCGGCGCTGGAGGCCATGCGCGCCGCCGAGGCCGCCGCCACCCTGGCCACCGAGGAGGCCGCCCGCATAGCCGCCGAGGGTGAGGCCGCCCGCCGCGCCCTGGCCGAGGCCGACCAGCGCGCCCGCCGCGCCGCCACCCGCGCCGCCGAGGCGCTGGCCGAGTACAACAAGATTGCCGCCAGCATGGTGGCGCCCGAACGTGTAGCCGCCGCCGAGGCGGCCCGCGAGGCGGCCGAGGCGGCGCTGCTCGCCGCGCGCGAGGCGGTGAGTGCTGCCGAGGCCGCGCGCGCGCAGGCCGAGACCGAGGCCGCCGCCGCGCGCACCGCGGCTGAGGGCGCGCTTGCCGCCGCGCGCACGGAGGCCGCCGCGGCGGATGCGGCGGCGCACAAGATAACCACCGAGTTTGATGCGCTGACGGCCTTGCTGGCGCAGAAGTTCGGCCGCGACTCGGCGCCGATTCTCGACCAGATCACCGTTCCGCCCGGGCTGGAGGCGGCGCTGGGCGCGGCGCTGCGCGAGGAGCTTTCAGCCAGCGCCGATGAGGGCGCGGCCCGCCACTGGCGCAAGCTGCCGCCGCTGGAGCTTTCGGTGGTGCCGCTGAAAAGCTTCGCGAATCTGGTGCAGGGGCCGGCGGCGCTTACCCGCGCGCTCTCACATATTCTGCTGCTGCCGGAGGGGGCGGATGGGAATCTGCACCAGGGGAACCTGACGGCGGGGCAGATACTGGTCTCGCGCGAGGGGGCGGTGTGGCGCTGGGATGGCTATACCGTGCGGGCGGGTGCGGCCTCGGAGGCGGCGGTACGGCTGAAGCAGCGCAACCGGCTGGCCGAGCTGGAGCGTGAGCGCGCCGCCGCGCGTGAGGCCGCGGCCCAGGCCCGCGAGGCCCGCGCCGCCGCCGAAGCCGCC
>JAKBAQ010000239.1 GCA_021808985.1 Pseudomonadota bacterium | reverse complement strand
TTTGCCCTGCTGAGCGCGGTTTTATGCTTGGCGCGCCAGTTTGGCTGGGTGCCTGGCCGTTTCAGATTCAATTCTTGCGTGAGCAAGGCCGGACCTTGCTTCCGGTTGTGAAAGCCATCCGGCAGGAGAGCCGGATGGCTATTTGGAGCGGCTTAGCCGAGGGTTTGAACCTTTTGCCAGGCGGGGCGGGAGAGGCATTTTTCCAGCCAGGATTTGCTGGCTGGAAAGGCTGACATGTCCAGCAAGGCGGCGCCCATGGCGAGCGCGGAAGCGGCATTGATATCGCCGATGGTGAAGGCAGAGCCCGCGACATACGCGCTGGTGGCGAGGTGGCGTTCCAATGGGGTAAGCGAGCCGGCGGCGTTTTCAAGGTATTTGGCCATCAGCGAGGCATCGGCGTTGCCGCGTTTTTCGCGGATCCACATGGTGAGGTGGAATTCCAGTTCCGTGGTGGCCCAACTCGACCATTGATAGATGCGAGCGCGGGCTCGCGGATCCTCGGGCCAAAGCGGCGTGGGCTGCTTGGAGGCCAGATAGTAGCAAATGGCGACGGATTCGGTGAGCACGAAGTCATCGTCGGTGAGGGTGGGAACTTTGCCGAGGGGGTTGAGCTTGAGATAGGCCTCGGTTCTGGTATCGCCGGCATGTGGGCTTAACGGGTTGTGCTGGTAGGCGAGCTTGAGTTCCTCAAGCGCCCACAGGCATCGCCCGGCGCGGCTTTGCTTGGTTCCGTAGATGGTTAGCATGGTGCCTCCGTTGAAGTTTAAAGATGCATGCCGCCATCGATCACCAGCGTGGCGCCGGTGATGAAGCTGGCGCGCTCGGACGAGACGAAGACGACGCCCTCAGCCACCTCGGTAGGGGTGCCCAGGCGCTTGAGCGGAATTTGGGCGACGATGGATTTGAGGGCCTCCTCGTTCAACTGCCCCTCGATGCCGTCGGAAATTTGCCCCGCCATGACCCAGCCGGACTGGATGATGTTGGCGCGGATTTTGTAGCGGGCGTTCTCCTTGGCGGTGGCGAAGAACAGCGCTTCGACGGCGGCCTTGGGAGCCGCCGAGAGGACGCCGCGAACCTCGGGGCGGAATTTTTGCGAGGAGGTGATGGCGGTGATGGAACCGGCGGATTTGGCGCTGATCGGATGCGCTTTGAGGAAGGTGAGCGCCGCCTTGACAAAACTGAAGCAGGCGATTGTGTCATGCTCGAAAATAGTGCGCCAGTTTTCAACGGTGAGATCATTCACATAGCCGACATTGACGGTGGGGCCGGAAGCATAGACGAAACTATGGATCTTGCGCCCGCTGGCGGCAATTTCCTCCAGCGCGGCGTTGAGCGAGGCGGGCTCTTCGAGCTTGACCTGGCGCATTTCAACCTTAACCCCATGCTTGGCCGCGCGTTCGCACACCGCCTGCGCGCGTTCCACGCCGTTGCGGTAAGTGAACACGACATCCGAGCCGGCGCGGGCGAAGGCCTCGACAATGGCGCCGCCGATGCCGCCGCTTCCTCCGGTGACAAAGGCGATACCCGCCGGGAAATCCTCATTGGCCATTTTATGTAACCCCTCTCCATGTAGGCGGCGCGCGGGCCGCGGCATAATTTTTTGCTGAACTTCATCCGCGGGGCTGGAATTTGGCAATTCCGGCCCCGCGGATATTGCTCTAATGGTTTTTGCGATTAACATGGATGTGTAAAGTGCGCTAGCGTAGTAATTAAGATTGACTGGGAGGTAGAATGTTGGAGAGGTCTGGGCCGTTAAAGGGATTCCGCGTGTTGGAGATTGCCGGTGTTGGCCCCGGGCCGTTTTGCGCCATGATGCTGGCGGATATGGGTGCCGATGTATTGCGCGTTGAGCGTGCCGGAGCGCCGCCGAACGTCCCGCCGATTGATCCCGTGAAAAACGTGCTGCATCGGGGGCGGCGGGCCGTCACCATCAACCTCAAGGAAGCCCGTGGCGTGGATACAGTGCTGCGGCTCGTGGAGGCGGCCGATGTGCTCCTGGAGGGATATCGCCCCGGCGTGATGGAGAAGCTTGGCGTGGGGCCGGTGGAATGCCAGGCGCGCAATCCCAAACTGGTGTACGCGCGCATGACCGGCTGGGGCCAGACCGGGCCGATGGCGCACATGGCCGGGCATGACATCAATTATTTCGCGATTTCCGGCAGCTTGCACATGTGCGGCAAGGCAGGGGAAACGCCGCACCCGAATCTGAACATGGTGGCCGATATGGGTGGCGGCGGTATGCTCATGGCCTACGGCATCACCTGCGCGCTGCTGGAGGCAGAGCGTTCCGGCAAAGGGCAAATCGTGGATGCCGCCATGGAAGAAGGCACGGCGCTGCTGGCCGCGATGATCCATGGCTACCGCGCGATGAACCGCTGGCCGGGCGCGCGCGGGGAAAACCTGCTGGACGGCGGGGCGCCATTCTATAATGTGTATGAGACGGCTGATGGCGGTTTCATGGCCGTGGGGGCGATTGAGCCGCAATTCTACGCGCTGATGCTCAACGGGCTGGGCGTGGACACCACGGATTTCCCCAAACAGCATGACAGGGCCGCCTGGCCGGCGATGAAATTGCGGCTTGCTGAAATTTTTGGGAGCAAAACCCGCAACGAATGGGAAGCCATATATGATGGCACGGATGCCTGCGTAACCCCCGTGCTGACACCTGACGAAGCCGCTATCTACCCGCATAACCTGGCCCGCCAAAGTTTCGCGGCTCCGGGTGGTGTCCAGCAGCCGATGCCCGCCCCCAAATTCAGCCGCACCCCGGGCGCTATCGCCGTTCCGCCCCCGGTAGGTGACAGTGGCGGTCTCGCCGCCTTCCGTGACTGGGGGCTGAGCGAGAGCGAGATCAAAAGCCTTGGCTGGCCGGGTGAAGGTGGCTAAGGCCGGGAACAAGCTCACCCGGCCTTGTGGCCGGCCTATTTTTCGCTGGCCGGCAGAAGCCTTTGTTCCACCGGCACGCCGCCGCCGCCATTCACGATGATGCTGAGAAAGTCAGCGCCTTCGTGCCGAAGTTTTTTGAAAGGGGCGTATGCCGGGCTGTTGTACCAGGCTTGGGCGTTTTCGTAGGTGTCGAATTCAGCGATGACCACGGCTTGGAATGACTCATTGCCTTCAACGACCTCGAAATCCTTGTAGGCGCTGAGCATTTTAACGTCATAGCCGGTGAAGGAGGATTTCGCGGTGGCCCAATACGCCACGAGCTTGTCGCGGTCATGCACGGATTTGACGAGGAACAGGCAGTAGGCGGGCATGCTGGTGGCTCCTTGGGGTTTTTAAAGGACGGCGGGGCCCTGTTGAAAGCCTTGGACACGGGTAGGGGCTTCACCGGAGAGGCCGGGATGGCCGCTGGTGTCGCGCCGCGTCATGCGCCAGACAGTGCCGGGAAAAGCCGCGGGGTCGGTGAGCATGGCGGCGACTTGTTCGCCAACCTCAGTTTCAGTGACCCAAAGAGGGTGGGCGTTGGAACGGGTGCTGATGCTGTTAACGACCGAGGCGATGGTAAGTTCCTTAAGGGTGATCGGCTGGCCATCCAGCTCGTGGGCGATGCCACGGTAGAGCATGCGCAGTCCGGCCTGGGCGGCGGAGAGGTGAACACCGCCTTCAAGGATGAAATCCGCCGAGCCGCCGCCGATGGCCAGGTAGACGCCGCCAGCGGCAATGGCGGGAATGAAACAGCGCGCGGCGGTGAAATGGGTGACGAGATCCTGCGCGATGAGGGCCGCGAACTCGTCAGATGAGTGGCTGAGCACATCGGCCGCCATGCGCGGACCATTGACGGAAACGACAACGCCATCAAGGCGGGGAAAGACGCCGCGAATGGATTCGAGCAGGATCTGCGCGCTGGCATCGGTTTTGAGCGAACCGGTAATGGTGCGCAGGTTCGCCGGGTCGCCAAACTCCGTGGCAAGCCCCGCGAGCCGGCTGGCATTTTGGCCGATTGCGGCGACCTTGAAGCCCTGATTGAGGAGAACGGAGGTGATGCCGCGGCCAACTTCACCGCTGGC
>JAKBAQ010000023.1 GCA_021808985.1 Pseudomonadota bacterium | reverse complement strand
ACTTCGCTAAACTCCAAGGATTCGCCCATGGCTATTGCTCCCTCCTCGGATTCGCAGACGATTATCGAAGACCTCGCGGCCTTCGATGTTCATTCCGGCTCGCCGATGGAGCGGCTGATCTTCAACAACCGGCCGTGGATTATCGGCCTTTGCCTGCTCATCACCGCGCTGCTCGGTTTTGAGGCGCTGCATCTGCGCCTCAACGCCAATTTCGAGGGCACGATCCCGGCTGGCGATTCCTTCATGGTGAATTACCGGGATCATGCGGACAAGCTGCAATCCAAGGGCAATGCGCTGCGCATCGCCGTGCAGGTGAACCAAGGCGGCATCGGCACCGCGCAATATCTCGCCACGCTCGAGCATCTCAACGATGCGGTGTTCAACCTGCCAGGCGTGGACCGGCCGCGCATGACCTCGCTATGGACACCGACCACCCGCTGGCTCTCGGTGGATGAAAACGGACTGAACATGGGCGCGGTCATCGGTGATTCCTACGATGGCAGCCCGCAGGCCGTGCAGAATGTGGTGCAGAACATCTACAAAACCGGGCGCATCGGCGATCTGGTCGGCACTGATTTCAAATCCTCGATGATATATGTGCCGCTGATGAACCATGACGGCTTAACGGGCGGGCCGATTGATTACGGCCAGCTGGCGCACGCGCTGCTGGCGCTGAAGGCGCAATATGCGCGCCAGGGCGTTACGCTGCACATCATCGGCTTTGCCATGATCGTCGGCTACATGATCCTGGGCATCAAGAAAATCCTGACCTTCTTCATCGTCAGCGCCGTCATCGCCACCTCCATGCTGTTCTGGTTCACGCGCAGCCTGCGTTGCACGTTGCTGGTGGTGGCTTGCACCTGTGTCGCCGTCATCTGGCAGCTGGGGCTGCTGCCGTTGTTTGGCTACGCGCTGGACCCGTATTCCGTGCTGGTGCCGTTTCTCATCTTCGCCATTGGCATGAGCCACGGCGCGCAGAAAATGAATGGCGTGATGCAGGATATAGGCCGGGGCACGCATAAGCTCGTGGCGGCGCGCTACACGTTCCGGCGGTTGTTCGTGGCGGGCTTCACCGCGCTCATCTGTGACGCGGTGGGGTTTGCCGTGCTCACCCTCATCGATATCCAGGAAATCCGCGAGCTGGCCCTTGTGGCGAGTTGCGGCGTGGCGGTGCTGGTGTTCACCAATCTCATCCTGTTGCCGATCTTGCTCTCTTATGTCGGTGTTTCGCAGCGGGCGGCGGCGCGCAGCCTGCGTGCCGAGGCGCAGAGTGCGGCGCATCTGAGCGTATGGGATATTTTGGCCCGCTTCACGCGCAGGCGCTGGGCGGTGCCGGCGCTGGGGGCCGCGGTGGTGCTGGCCATTGGCGGCTATGCCATCGGCCGCCATGCGCAGATCGGCAATGTCTCCGACGGCGCGCCGGAACTGCGCGCCAATTCGCCTTATAACCAGGATGTCCGCTATATCCGGACCCATTACACCGTGAGCAGCGACACCATTGTCGCGATGGTGGATTCGCAGCCTTATCACTGCACCGATTTCGCCGAGCTTTCGATGCTCGACCGCTTCAGCTGGCAGATGTCGCAATTGCCGCAGGTGCAGTCAGTCACCTCGCTTTCCAATGTGATGACCTACATGACCCAGATCATGGACGATAATTCGCCCAAATGGCAGGAGATCGTGCCGTATCAGCCATTCATCAACGGCCTCGTGCTGGATACGCCGCCAGGCTATGCTTCGCTCGATTGCAGCTTCGTGCCGGTCACTTTGTCGCTCTATAACCTCAAGGCGCAGGCGCTGGTGAAAGTGGTTGACGCCATGCAGCGATTCATCGCCAACCCGCAGAACCAGAACAGCGCCTACCGGATTACCCTGGCCGGCGGCAATGGCGGCATCGCCGCCGCGACTGACCGGGTGATCGCCCACGCCAACACCAATATGCTGATCTGGATCTATGCCGCCGTGGCGCTGCTGTGCTTCATCACCTTCCGCTCCTGGCTCGCCGTGCTCTGCGCCATATTGCCGCTCATGCTCACCTCGCTGCTCTGCCAGGCGTTGATGGTGGCGTTGCATATCGGCGTCACGGTGGCCACCCTGCCGGTGGTGGCGCTGGGTGTTGGCATCGGCGTGGATTATGCGCTTTATGTGCTGGGCGTGATGATGACGCATCTGCGCGCCGGCGTGCCGCTGGAGGAGGCGTATCAGCGCGCCTTGCGCTTCACCGGGCGGGTGGTGATGCTCACCGGCTTCACCCTGGCCGCCGGCGTGGGCACCTGGGTGGCCGCGCCGATCAAGTTCCAGGCGGATATGGGGCTGCTTCTGTCCTTCATGTTTCTGTGGAACATGGTTGGCGCGTTGGTTCTGCTGCCGGCGCTGGCGAGCTTTCTGCTGAAACCGGCGGCGCTGACACGCGGCGCGGCTTCGTCTATGCTCACTGAAAACCGCAAGCTTGAGGAGATGAGCACCAGGTGACGAAGATTGTTTTCATCAGCGCCGATGGCGAACGGACGGAAGTGGACGCCCGGCCGGGAATTTCGGTGATGCAGGCGGCGCGCGATGGCGGCATCGACAGCGTGACCGCCGAATGCGGCGGCTGCCTGAGCTGCGCCACCTGCCATGCCTATGTGACGGATGCGTGGGTGGTGAAAATTCCCGGCCCCAAGCCGGATGAGGTGGTGATGCTGGAATGCGTCGCCGAGCCGCGCGCCACGAGCCGGCTGACCTGCCAGATCATCGTGAATGAAGCGATGGACGGGCTGGAACTTGAACTCCCGGAAAGTCAGTACTGAGGTAGCATGGTCAAGATCGTTTTTGAGGATATCGCGGGCACGCGCCGCGAGGTTGAGGTGCCGCCGGGCGGCAGCGTGATGCAGGCGGCGGTGAGCCATGCCATTCCCGGCATAGAGGCCGCGTGCGGCGGCTCGCTGGTGTGCGGCACCTGCCATGCCTATGTGCCGGAGCCCTGGTTCTCACGCCTGCCGGAAGCAGCCGAGATCGAGCTGGACATGGTGGAAAATGGCCTGTTCGTGCGGCAGGAGTCGCGCATGATGTGCCAGATCACGGTGACGGAGGCGCTGGATGGGATGCTGGTGAAAACACCGGAATCGCAACGATAATCCGGCTCTGGCTGGCGGAAAATAGGCTATGGTTGGCGCAACCCGCGCGCGCGGCATCTGGCCAGCGCCAAGCCCGAGGAAACAGAAATGGCAATAACACTTGACAG
The DNA here is from genome assembly GCA_021808985.1 of Pseudomonadota bacterium. Classification (GTDB taxonomy): domain Bacteria; phylum Pseudomonadota; class Alphaproteobacteria; order Acetobacterales; family Acetobacteraceae; genus Acidocella. The sequence continues at coordinate 16,167 of JAKBAQ010000023.1, read as the reverse complement.
CGCCTTGCGGTTTTGGAGCGCCGAGCATCCCGAGCGGGTGATGGTGGAATATGCCGGCGACGGCGTGACCTATGCGCAGTTCAACGCCTGGGTGGGGCGCGTGGCCAGCCGCTTTGTGGCGCTGGGGCTGGAGCCGGGCGGCCGGGTGATGATCGTGGCCGAATCCTCGCTGGAATGGTGCGTGGCCGCGTTCGCCGCGGTGCGCGCGGGTGGGATATGCGCTGGTGTCAGCCCCAGGCTCACGATTTCCGAACTCGCCTATATTCGCGGCGACTACAAGCCGGGGATCGTGGTTTTTGATGAGGCTGGCGGCGCCAAGCTGGAGCCCGACGCGCGGCCGCATGCCGGGCTGGCGCATGTTTCCGCCATTGCCGAATTGCGCGAGGGTGAGGCGCTGGATGTGCACCGCAGGCTCGATGCCGACGCGCCGGCCATCATCGTCACCACCAGCGGCTCCACCTCGCGCCCCAAGGGGGTGATGTTCTCACACCGTTCGATGATCGAATCGAATGGCTGGCAATTGCTGTCAGAGCCGCTGGAAGGGCCTTACCGCCGTCTCATCGTGGCGCCCATGACCACCGCGGGCGGCATTGTCTGCTTCACCCATGCGCTGATTTCCGGCGGCTCAGCCTATATCGAATCGAAGCTTGACGGCGCCACGCTGCTTGGCGTGGTGCTGGGCAAGCGGATCAGCATGGTCACCGGCGCGCCCATTTTCTGGCAGCGCATGGCCGAGCAGCCGGAATTCGAGAGCGCGGATCTGTCCTTCCTGAAAATCGCCCATACCGGCGGCGCGCCGGTGGCGCAGCCCCTGCTGGAGCGCTGGGCGGCCAAGGGCGTGCTGCTGCGCCAGATGTACGGGCAGACCGAGGTTGGCGGCACCGCCACGGTCAACCCGCGCCGCTTCGCCCTCTCGCATCCGGACAAATGCGGCGGCAACGGCATTTTCACTGAAATCGCCATCATTGACGCGGATGGCAAGCATCTGGGTCCGGGCGAGCTGGGGCAGATCATCGTCAAAGGTCCCGGCTTCATGATCGGCTACTGGAACAATCCGGAGGCGAGCGCGAAGACGCTGGTCGATGGCTGGATGCATACCGGGGATATCGGTTTTCTGGATGAGCTTGGCCTGCTGAAAATGGTTGACCGGATGAAGGACATCATCATCTCAGGCGGCCTCAACATCGCCGCGGCCGAGGTGGAGCGGGTCATTTCAGAGATCGAGGGCGTTCTGGAGGTTTCTGTCATCGCGGTTGCGGACGAGAAATTCGGTGAAACGCCGATGGCGGTCGTGCATGCGCGCCGCGAAATCGCGGCAGCCGAGATCATCGGCCACTGCAACACGCATCTCTCTTCCTACAAGGTGCCGCGTTATCTCATCTTCTCCAAGGAGCCGTTGCCGCGCCTGGCCGCCGGGAAAATCTCCAAGCCGGCGCTGCGGGAAATGTATGGCGGCAAGGAGAAGCTGCCGGCGCGGGTGCGTTGAGCGCCGGCTTATTGATCCACCCGGACGACGACCTTGCCGACAATGTTGCGCTCTGCCATGCGCTGCAGCGCGGCGCCGCCTTCTGAGAGCGGAACGGTTTGCGCGACCAGGGGTTTGATCATGCCGGCGCGGTAGAGGCTGAGCAGTTCCTCCGTGGTCTGGCGAAACAAAAGCCCGTCGCGCTGGATTGCCGATCCCCAGAAAACGCCCTGAATATCGCACCCCTTGAGCAGCGGCAGATTGAGCGGGATGCTGCTGACGCCCGCCGCGAAGCCGATGACGAGATAGCGCCCGCCCCAGGACATGGCGCGCAGCGCGGGCTGCGCATAGTCGCCGCCCACGGCGTCGAACACCACATCCACACGGTCGTTCGTGGCGAGTTTGATGGCCTGCCCGAGAGCTTTTGCCTGCGCCAGATCCAGCGGGTTGCGTGGGTAGACGAGAATTTCATCCGCGCCGCACCGCTTGGCCAGCGCCGCCTTCTCGGCGCTGGAGGCGGCCGCCACCACCCTGGCGCCGCGCGCCTTGCCCAGTTCCACCGCCGCCAGGCCAACGCCGCCCGAGGCGCCGAGCACCAGCAGCGTTTCGCCGGGAAGCAATCTGGCCCGGCGGTCCAGCGCGTAATGCGCGGTGCCGTAGGTGGTGAGCAGCGCCGCGGCCTCCTCCATCGTCATCCCTTCCGGAACGCGGAACAGCTTGTTTTCATCAACCAGCGCCTTCTCCGCCAGGCCACCCCATTTGAGCGCGCCGAACACGCGCTCACCGGGCATGAACTGTGCCGCCTCTGGTCCGGCCGCGTCCACGATGCCGGCAATCTCAAGCCCCGGGGCAAATGGGCGCGGCGGCCGCTCCTGGTACATGTCCTGCACCACCAGCGCGTCGGGATAATTGAGCGCGCAGGCCGTGACGGCGATACGAACCTGCGCGCCCTGTGGGATCGGCTCCGGCAAATCCCCGATTGTCAAACTCTCCGGCTTTCCGGGGGCGTGGCTCAGCAAGGCGCGCATGTTCATCTCTCTCCAGCGTGAAAAATTGATTGTTTTTACGCCCGGCGGCGGCGGGTTCAAAGCCCGCTCGCGGCGCCCGGACTCACGACAAGGTCAAACCGCCATCCACGGTGATGGTCTGGCCGATGACATAGGCGGCCAGCGGTGAGGCCAGGAACAACGCGACATGGCCGATATCGGCGGGCGTGCCGATGCGCCCCAGCGGCACATCCTCCAGCGCCTTTGCCCGCCGCTGCGGATGGTCGAAGGTGACGGCGGTGAGCTTGGTCCGCACATGGCCGGGCGCGATGCCGTTCACGCGGATGCCCTCGCGCGCCCAGCTCTCGCCGAGCGAGGCGGTGAGATGCTTGGCTCCGGCCTTGGAGGCGGCATAAGCGGGGTTGCCGAGCATGGCGATATGCGCCGCCACCGAGCTGATGACGATGAGCGACCCCCGCGCCGCCAGCAGGGCGGGCTTGAAGGCGAGGGCGCAGTACATCACGCTGTCGAGATTGACGGCGACGACCTTGTCATAGCCTTCACGGGTGAATTCCTGGCGCTTGTAGAGCGCGATGCCCTGGCAGAGCACCAGCACATCCACCGCGCCGAAGGCGGCGGCGAAAGGCTCTATCGTTTCCGGCAGCGTTACATCGAGCCGCGTATAACCAAGCCCGGTCAGGTCGCTGCCGTCGCTGCCCGCATAGTCCGCGGCCCCGGGCCTGGTGCCGGTGACATGCACCGCCGCCCCCTGGGCGCGGAACTCATGCGCGATGCCGTTGCCAATGCCGCTGGAGCCGCCAATGACAAGGCAGCGTTTGCCGCTGAAATCGAGATGCTTCATGGTGCTGGACAATGCCTCTGGCATAAATTTAATTTATCAACTAATTATATGTGGCAATACATGCCGGTGTCTACAGGAAAACCGGAAAATGGGGGAAGGATACCAGATGAGTGTGACGATTGACCATGTGTTGCGCTGGTGGGCACATGAGCGCGCGGCGCAGGATGCGCTGGTCTGCGGCGAAGACCGCATTGCCTACGATGCGCTGCACCACTGGGTTGGCCGCGTGGCCTGGCACTTTGCCGAGGCGGGGTTGGGCGTTGGCGGGCGCGTGACCATTTTCGCCGCCAATTCCATGGAATATTGCGTCGCGGCGCTGGCCGCTTTGCGCTGCGGCGGCATTGTCACCGGGCTTAACAACCGCATGGTCAGGCCCGAGGTGATGTATCTGCTGGGCGACTACGCGCCGTCCATTCTCATCACGGATAATGAGGGGGCGCTGCGCATTCCGGCCGGTATTGAGATTTTGGCTCCCGACAGCGCGCCGGTGCCAGCGCCGGTGCGCCTGGCGATGGCTGACATCGCGGCCCTGCGCGCCGGTGAGGCGCTGGACATTCATCGTGAGGTGGACCCCAGCGCCCCGGCCATCATCGTCACCACCAGCGGCTCCACGGCGCGGCCCAAGGGTGTTATGTGGTCCAACCAGTCAGTTATCGGTTATAACCACGCCTATATGCTGGAAGACCCGCTGGGCAGCACCCATGCCAAATTCCTGGTGGTGGCGCCGTTTTCCACCTCCGCCGGGTTCGTGCAGTTCATCCAGGCGGTTCTGCAGGGCGGCACCGCCTATTTTCCCGCCCGCTTCGAGCCTGGGCCGGCGCTGCAAACCATCGTGCGGGAGCGCATCAACATTTTTTGCGGCGCGCCGATTTTCCTGCAGCGCATCGCGGAGCTGCCGGAATTCGCGGAGGCCGATGTCTCCTGCATTCATATCGCCCATACGGGCGGCGCCGCGGTGGCGCCCAAGCTGCTGAGGCAATGGTCGGACAAGGGCGTGCTGGTGCGCCAGATTTACGGCCAGACGGAATGCGGCGGCAATGGCGTGGTCAATCCGCGCCGCTTCGCGCTCAGCCACCCGGAATGTTGCGGCCATGGCGCGGCGTTGAAGGATGTGGCGATCATCGACCCGGACGGGCATTTCCTGCCGCCGGGCGAGGTCGGGCAGATCGTGCTGCGCGGGCCGGGGCAGATGCTGGGCTACTGGAACAACCCGCAAGCCACCGCCGATGTGCTGGTGAATGGCTGGCTGCGCACCGGCGATCTTGGCGTCATCAACGAGCTTGGCCTGCTGCGCTTTGTGGACCGCGCCAAGGACATGATCATCTCCGGCGGCCTCAACGTCTCCGCCGCCGAGGTGGAGCGGGTGATCATGGAATTCCCCGGCGTGGCCGAGGCGGCGGTGCTCTCCGCGCCGGATGCCGCCTTTGGCGAAACCCCGTTCGCCGTGGTGCATGGCGATGGCAGGGTGACACCCAAGGAGCTGTTCGAGCATTGCAAGCGCAACCTCTCCAGCTACAAGCTGCCGCGCTATATCGCGTTGCGCGAGGAGCCGCTGCCGCGCCTCGCCACCGGCAAAATCTCCAAGCCGGCGATACGCAAACTCTATCCAGGACCGGAAGAACTGCCAGAGCGGGTGGGGTAGAGGCAGGCCTGAGCCGTGGGATGTGACGCCATGCGCTCACACCCCACGGCTCAGCTCGCGGAAAATGATCGTCTTTTGAATTTCGCTGGCGCCGCCATAGATCGTCTGGGCGCGTTCGAACAGATAGGTGCGGGCGGCGGGCGAGGCCATGGCGCGCGCGCCGCGCGTCTCCAGAAACAAGGCGGTGATTTTCTGCGCAAGCTCGGTGGAAAGGATTTTGAGCGCCGAGATGGCCGCCGGGGTGAGGCTGCCCGAGAGCCCGCGCAGCACGAAAATTTCCAGCGCCGCCAGCTCCATGTCCAAAGCGGCCAGGCGGCGCGGATCGGGCGCGCCAGCCCCCCTCAGCGCCCGCAGCCGCGCCAGATCCGCCTTCTTGCGGCCGATATGCGCATAGGAGAGGCGCTCATGCTTCAACAGCTCGTTGGCGTAGAACCAGCCGCGCCCCTCCGCGCCGATGCGGTTGGCCACCGGCACGCGCACATCGGTGAAACTCACCCGGTTCAGTTCGTGGCTGCCATCCATGGTGATGATGGGATGCACCTCAACACCCGGGGTGCGCATGTCGACGCACAGCATGGTAATGCCATCCTGCTTGCGTGTCTCGGCGGATGTGCGCACCAGGCAGAAGATCCAGTTGGCCCAGTGGCCGAGCGTGGTCCAGATTTTCTCGCCGTTGACGATATAGTCATCGCCCGCGCGCGCCGCCTTGGTGCGCAGGCTGGCGAGGTCGGAGCCGGCGTTTGGCTCGGAATAGCCCTGGGCCCAGAAAATATCGCCCGCGAGCGTGGCGGGCAGCCAGCGCGCCTGCTGCTCCGGCGTGCCGAAGGCGCAGATGATGGGGCCGATATACATGATGCCCATGGGGATGATGGCGGGCGCCCCGGCCAGCTCCAGCTCTTCCTCGAAAATGAAACGCTCGGCGGGGGTGAAGCCCGGCCCGCCAAATTCCTTGGGCCAGCCCGTGCCCAGCCAGCCGGGCGCCTGCAGGGCCGCCTGCGCGCGCATATGCTCCTCGCGCGTCAGCGCCAGGCCGGCGCGGTTTTTTCGCAGAATATCCGCCGGATATCCGGTGGTGAAAAATGCGCGGACGGTCTGGCGGAACGCCTCCTCGGCGGCGGAAAAGGCAAGCTCCATGGCTCAGAGCGCCTCCTGCGCGAGCAGCCCGGCGCGCCGGGGCCCCATCATGCGCGGGCCAGCCGCGCCGCCAATGCGGCCAGCGGGGTAAAATTATCCGCCATCGCCCGCGCATTGGCCGAGGCGGCGTTGCCGCGCAGCAGCCGGCCTTTTATGCCATGCAGAATGGCGGCAAAGCGGAACATGTTGAACACCAGATAAAATCGCAGATCCACAAGGCCCGCCCGCCCGGTGCGGCGGCAATAATCGGCTATGTAGGCATCCTCGGCGGGCAGGCCCTGCGCCGCCAGATCCGTCCCCGCCAAACCGGCGGGAAATTCCGGGCCGAGCCGGTACATCATCAGATGATAGGTGAAATCCGCCAGCGGGTCGCCCAGGGTGGAAAGCTCCCAGTCCAGCACGGCCGCCACGCGCGGCGCATCGGGGGCGAAGATGAGGTTGTCGATGCGGTAGTCGCCATGGATGATGGTGGCGGCCTGCGCGGGCGGCAAATTGGAAGGCAGCCAGTCCATGAGGAAATCCATGGCCGCATCGCGCCCGGCCAGCTCGTCCTCGCGGTATTGCCCGCCCCAGCGGGCGATCTGGCGGGGCAGGTAATTCTCCGCGCGGCCATAGTCGGCGAGGCCCAGCGCCACCGGGTCCAGCCCGTGCAGCTGCGCCAGCGTTTCGTTCATGGCGTCGAACAGCCCGGCGCGTTCGGGGCGCGCCACGTCCTCAAGCTGGGCGCGGGTGAAAATGCGGCCCGCGCAGAAATCCATGAGGTAGAACCAGGCGCCGAGCACTTCTCTGTCCTGGCACAGGGCATGCACGCGCGGCACCGGAAAACCGGCCGCGCCCAGTGCGCGCATCACCCGCGCCTCGCGGTCCAGCGCGTGCGCGCCTTTCAGCAGCAGGCCCGGCGGCTGGCGGCGCAGCACGTAGCTTTGCCCCGGCGTCTCCAGCCGGTAGGTGGGGTTGGACTGGCCGGCGGCGAAGCGGGTGAGGTGTACCGGCCCGGCGAATCCTTCCACATGCCGCGCCGCCCAGGCGGTGAGGCGGGCAAGCTCCGCCTGGTTCACCGCGGCGCCTCGCGCTTGATCTTCTTGGCCAGCGCCCATTTATGCACCTCGGTCGGCCCGTCATAGATGCGGAAGGCCCGCACCTCGCGGAAAACCTGCTGCACGATGGTGTCGCTGGTCAGGCCGGTGCCGCCCATCACCTGCACGCAGCGGTCGGCGATGCGGAACAGCGCCTCGCCGATGGCGGCCTTGGCCATCGAACTTTCGCTGATGGCGAGGGAGCCGGAATCCAGCACCCCGGCCACCCAGCCGATCATCAGTTCACACTGCTTCATCTCGATCAGATTGTCGGCAAGCTGAAAGCCGACACCTTCATGGTCGATGAGCGCCTTGCCGAACGCCTGGCGCCGCGCCGCATAGGCCACCGCCTCCTCATGGGCGCGCCGGCAGGCGCCGAGCCAGCGCGAGCAATGGGTGAGCCGCGCCGGGGCCAGGCGCACCTGCGCGTAGCTCATGCCCGCCCCCACCTCGCCCAGCACATTGGCGGCGGGGAGGCGCAGATTTTCGAGGCTCACCTCCCAATGGCCGCCGGGCATGATGCCGTCCAGCGTGTCGAGCTGGCGCTTCAGCCGCACCGCCGGATGCGGCAGCTCCACCAGGAACATCGTGGCCCCGCCTGGTGTTTTCGCCATCACGATGCCGGTGGAAGCGCCCTCGGCGCCGGTGATGAAGGCTTTCTCGCCGTTGATGATCCATTCCTCGCCATCCGGCGTGGCGGTGGTGAGGAGCATCGAGGGGTCGGAGCCAGCTCCCTGCAGGGCGGCCGGCTCGGTCATGAAAAAGGCGGAGCGCGCGCCGGCCAGCACTGGGGCCAGAAAGCGCGCCTGCTGCGCCGGCGTTGCCACCTTGTGCAGCATGTACATGTTGCCCTCATCGGGCGCCGCCACGTTCACCGCCACCATGCCGAGCGGCGAATACCCCGCCGCCTGCAGCACGGTCGCGGTTTCCCGGTGGGAGAGATGCGCGCCGCCGGGCAGCACATGCGGCGTCAGCACCCCGGCCGCGCGGGCCATCTCCCGCAATTCGGCCACGAAGGCGTTGGTGGGGCCGTGAGCGTGGATGCGCGCATCGCCTTCCAGGGGGATGATCTGATCGCGGATGAAATCCGTCACCCGGCCCGCGATCTCCTGCGCCCTTGCCGTATCCTGCGTCATTTATATTCAAGCTCCTGCCACCAGGGGTAGAAATCAGGCATGTTCCGGGAGACTTTGTCAGGGAACATGGCCGGGCGTTTCTCCAGGAAGGAATTCACGCCTTCCACCACGTCATTGCTGCGGCCGCGCGCGGCGATGGCCCGGCTGTCGATGCGGTGCGCCTCCATCGGGTCGCTGAGGCCCAGGCCGCGCCAGAGCATCTGGCGGGTCATGGCCACGGAGACCGGCGCCGTCTCCGCGAAGGACAAAGCCAGGGCGCGCGCGGCGGGCAGCAGATCCTCCGGCGCGTGCAGGGCGCGCAGCAGCCCCGCCTCGCGCATCTCGGCGGCCGGATAGATCTGGCCGGAATAGCAATATTCCAGCGCGCGGGAGATGCCGATGAGGCGCGGCAGGAACCAGGAGGACGCGGCCTCGGGCACCAGGCCGCGGCGCAGGAAGACGAAGCCGATGCGCGCCGCGGTGCTGGCGATGCGGATGTCCATCGGCAGTGTCATGGTGGCGCCGATTCCCACCGCCGGGCCGTTGATGGCGGCGATGATGGGCTTCAGGCTCCTGAAGATGCGCAGGGTGAGCAGCCCGCCCCAGTCGCGCACGCTTTTGTGGCTGTAATCGAATGTGCCATCGGGTTGCAGCGCCGAATCCTCGCCGCTGGCGAGCTTGAACGTATCGGTGCCGGCGGCGAGATCGGCCCCAGCGCAAAAGGCGCGGCCTTCGCCGGTGACGATGACGGCGCGCACGGAATCATCCGCGTCGGTGCGGTCCAGCGCCGCCGCCATCTCCTGCATCATGTCGCAGGTAAAGGCGTTCAGCCGGTCTGGCCGGTTGAGCGTGAGCGTGGCGATGGGGCCGTCGATTTCGAGTTTTATGGTGGTGTAAGCGTTCATGGCGGGTTCCTACAGGGTCTGGCCGTCATCGATGGTGAAGACCGCGCCGGCGGTATATTCCGCGGCATCGGAAAGAAGGTGGAGAATCGGGCCGTCCAGGGAGGATGCCGCCATGAGCCGGCGGCGTGGCCAGCCCTGAATCTGGCGCTTGCCGCCCTCGCTGGCGAACCAGGCGCTGTTGATGTCGGTCTCGATATAGCCGGGGCAGATGATGTTGAGGTTGATGCCCTTGTTCAGCCATTCACGGGCCAGCGTGCGGCCCAGCTGAGTCACCGCGGCCTTGGAAGCGCCGTAGAGCGCCAGGCCGGGCGCTATATGCGCGCCGGTGATGGAGGAGATGACAACCATGCGCCCGCCGCGCCGCTGCTCCCTGGGGGTGGCGATGAGCCGCCGCGCGCCTTCACGCAGGGTCAGCGCCACGCCGGTCACGTTCACCGCCAGCACGCGGGCGAAATCATCTGGCGTCAGCTCCATGAACGGCATTTCGCAATTCATCCCGGCATTGGCGATGATGCTGTCCACCAGCCCGAATTTTTGCTCCGCGGCGGCGTAGGCGGCGCGGGTGGAGGTCTCGTCGGCCACATCCATGCCAACCGCCAGCGCCTCGCCGCCCGTGCCGAGGATTTCGTCGCGCAGCGTCTCCAGCATCTCCAGGCGCCGGGCCGCCAGCACCAGCCGCGCCCCGGCCGCCGCGGCCTGGCGGGCGAAATGCGCCCCAAGCCCGGAGGAGGCGCCGGTGACGAGCAAAACACGGCCGGTGAGATCAATCTTTGTCATGCGGTTTCCTTGGTCAGGCGCCAAAGCGCGGTTTGCGCCTGGCCTTGAAGGCGGCGATGCCCTCGTCGAAATCAGCGTGGCGGCCGGCCAGATCCTGGTAATGGCGCTCGCGGGTGAGCGTGCTCTCCCAGCTTTCCTCCTGCGCCGCCCACAGCGAGGCGCGGGTGAGTTTTAACGCCAGAGCCGGGCCTTCGGCCAGACGCTGGGCCAGCGCCATGGCGGTTTCCTCCAAGGCGGCATCTGGCACCACGCGGTTGACCAGCCCCCATTCCAGCGCCCGGGCGGCGGGCAGCGGCTCGGCGAGCAGCGCCATCTCCATGGCGCGCACGCGGCCGATGGCGCGGGTGAGCAGGTAGCCAGCGCCGCCATCGGGCACCAGCCCCACTTTGGTGAATGCCTGGATGAAGCTGGCCGTCTCGGAGGCCACCACCAAATCCGCAGCCAGGGCCAGGCTGGCGCCCACCCCGGCCGCCGGGCCGCGCACCGCGCTTATCCATGGAATGGGTGAGGCGCGCAGGGCCAGCATCAGCGGGTTGATGAGCTGTTCCAGCGGCAGGCCGAGATCGCGCGCCTGCGCCGGGGCGGGGTCGCCCTCCAGCGCCGCGCCGGTGCAAAAGCCGCGCCCGGCGCCGGTGAGGATGAGGGCGCGCGAGACGGGAATGGTCGCGTTGACGGCGGCCAGCAGCCGCGCGCCCATGGCGTGGCTCATGGCGTTGAGCTTTTCCGGCGCGTTGAGCCGGATGAGGCCGACGGGCCCGTGCTGTTCGGTTTCAACGAGGTTCGCGGTCACGATGTTTCCCCTTGGCCTGGGTTTTTGGTGTTTATGCGAGGAGGGGTAAATAAAGTCAATTGATCAATTAAATTTTGTGGCTTACACAGCTGCATGCTCCGGCATGTGCCGGCGCGTAAGAATTTTAATTGAATGATTATATTTGCGCATGGGCGCGGCTTTAGGAGGAGACAGACATGGACAGCGCAACCGTAATCTCCACGTCAGGCGTGGCGCAGCTGGCGCGGCGTGGCGATATCGGCATTCTCACCATCGATTCTCCCCCGGTGAACGCGCTTTCGCAGAAAGTCTGCGCCGGGCTGTATGAGGGGCTGAACGCGCTGCTGGCGGATGCGGGCGTGCGCGCCATCGTGCTCACCTGCGCCGGGCGCACGTTTTTTGCCGGGGCTGATATTTCAGAGTTCAACAAGCCGCTCGACGGGCCGGATCTCTACGCCGTGCTCGGCGTGATGGAGGGGGCGCAGAAGCCCATCATCGCGGCCTTGTTCGGCACGGCCCTGGGCGGCGGGCTGGAGGTGGCGTTGGCCGCGCATTACCGCGTGGCATCGCAGAATGCCATGGTGGGGCTGCCGGAGGTGCAGCTGGGCCTGCTGCCCGGCGCTGGGGGCACCCAGCGTCTGCCGCGCCTGGTGGGCGCGGCCGCGGCTTTGGAGATGATAGGCTTTGGCAAGCCGGTGGGGGCCGGGCGGGCGCTGGCGCTTGGCGTGGTGGATGAGATCTGCGCCGAGGGCGCGCAGCTTGCCGCCGCGCTGGCATTTGCCCGCCGGGCGATTGACGGGAAATGGCCGCTGCGGCGCGTGCAGGATGATGACAGCAAGCTGCTGGCCGACCGCGGCAACACCGCCTTGTTCGCGGAATTCCGCAAGAAGAATGCGCGGGCCTTCGCCGGCTTCAAGGCGCCGGAGAATATCGTGAAAGCCATCGAGGCGGCGGTGGCGCTGCCATTCGCCGAAGGCATGAAGCGCGAGGCGGCGCTGTTTGGCGAGTTGGTGACCAGTGATGAGTCCGAGGCGCAGCGCTATGTGTTTTTCGCCGAGCGGGCGGTGAGCAAAATCCCCGGCCTGGCGCCGCAGGCCGCGCCGCGCAAGCTGGCCGGCATTGGCGTGGTGGGCGCCGGCACCATGGGCGGCGGCATTGCCATGGCATGCCTGGATGCCGGCTATGTGGTGACGCTGGTGGAACAGACGCAAGAGGCGCTGGCGCGCGGGCTTGGCGGCATCAGGCGCAACTACCAGGCGGCGGTGGACAAAGGCCGCCTGAGCGCGGCCCAGCTGGAGGAAAAACTGGCACGGCTGACGCCGGTGCTGGAGATGGAGGCGCTGCGGGATGCCGACCTGATCATCGAGGCGGTGTTCGAGCGGATGGAGGTAAAAACCGCTTTGTTCGCGAAGCTGGACGCCATTGCCAAACCGTCGGCGGTGCTGGCCTCCAACACCTCGTTCCTGGATTTGAACGAGATTGCCGCCGCCACGCGGCACCCGGAGCGCGTGGTGGGGCTGCATTTCTTCTCGCCCGCCAATGTGATGAAGCTGCTGGAGATTGTGCGCGGGGCGCAAACGGGAGATGACATCATCGCCACCGCCATGGCGTTTGGGCGCAAGCTCGGCAAAATCGCCGTGCTGGCCGGGGTGTGCCATGGCTTCATCGCCAACCGCGCGATGCATCCGCGCACCGCCGCCGCCGAGGCGCTGATTCTGGAGGGGCCGCTGCCCTGGGACGTTGACCGCGCGCTGATGGCCTACGGCTTTCCCATGGGGGTGTTCTCCATGATGGACCTGGTGGGGCTGGACGTGATCGGCTGGGACGCCGCGACGAGCAAAAGCGAGACGGTGCAGGAGCGCCTGTGCGAGGCCGGGCGCTGGGGCCAGAAGCGCGGCGGCGGCTATTATGATTATGACGAGAAGCGCGTGGCCACGCCCTCGCCGGTGGCGGCGCGGATCATCCATGACGTGGCGGCCGCGCGGGGCATGAAGCCGCGCGGCTTCACCGACGAGCAGATCATCGCCCGCCTGCTCTACCCGGTGGTGAATGAGAGCGCGAAGCTGCTGGAAGAGGGCATCGCGCTGCGCGCCTCCGATATCGATATCGCGCTGATCTACGGTTATGGCTGGCCGGTCTATCGCGGCGGGCCGATGATGTGGGCGGACCAGGTGGGCCTGGCCAAGGTGGTGGCCGGGCTGGAGGCGCAGAACATAACCCCCTGCGCGCCGCTGCGGGAGGCCGCCGCCACGGGCAGGAAACTGCACACGCTGTGAGCACGGCTTTTCTCATCGCGCGGCGGGGGGCGGTGGAAATCGTCTCGCTCAACCGCCCGGCGGCGCTGAACGCGCTGAACGAGGAGATGGTGCACGGCCTGCGCGCCTATTTTCTGGCGCTGGCGGAACGGCCGGAGGTGCGCGTGGTGGTGCTGCGCGGCGAGGGCAGGGCCTTTTGCGCCGGGCTGGATTTGAAGGCCTGGCAGAATACCGGCCAGCGCGGCGGCGTGCAGCATGGCTGGCACACGCAGCGCAGCATCGCGGGCGTGTTGCAGGCCATGCGCGCCTGCCCGCAGCCCATCATCGCGCTGGGCCATGGGGCGGCCTGCGGCGGCGGCTTCTCGCTGCTGCTGGCCTCCGATGTGCGCTTCGGCGCGCCCTCGCTGCGCATGAACGCCGCCTACATCAAAATCGGCCTTGGCGGCGCCGATATCGGCGCCTCCTACTTTCTGCCGCGCCTGGTGGGCAGCGGGCTGGCGGCTGAATTGCTGCTCACCGGCAAATTTATCGATGCCGCGCGCGCCGCGCGCGTGGGGTTGCTCAACGCCCTGGCCGGGGAAGAGACGCTTCTTGAGCGTGGGCTGGAACTTGCCGATGATATGCTGGCCAATTCACCCATGGGGCTGCGCCTGACCAAGGATGCGCTGAACCGCAACCTGGATGCGCCGAGCTTCGAGGCGGCGCTGGCCATAGAGGACCGCCAGCAGGTGATGATGACGATGACCGAGGATTACCGCGAGGCGATTGAGGCGTTCCTGAGCAAGCGCCCGCCCGCCTATCGTGACCGTTAGATTTTGGGAGACGAAACATGCTGCAAATGGAAAACCGCTTCGCCTTTAGCGAGGACCACAACATCTTCCGCGACACCGTGCGGAAGATTTTTGACAAGGTGATGCTGCCCAACCTGGAGACGCATGAACGCGAGGGGATTGTGGGCAGGGCGGAATGGCGCCAAGTGGGGGCGGCCGGGCTGCTTTCGCCGGGAATTCCGGAGGAATATGGCGGGCTGGGGCTGGATTATGGCTACAACGCCGTGGTGACCGAGGAGCTGGCCTATCTCGGCTCGTCGGCCGGGTTTCCGCTGCATAGCGACATCGCGACCGATTACATCATCCATTACGGCTCCGCGGAGCAGAAACGCAAATATCTGCCGCGCATGGTGACCGGCGAGCTGATCACCGCCATCGCCATGACCGAACCTGGAGCAGGCTCCGACCTGCAGGGTGTGCGCACCACGGCCAAAAAATCCGGCGATGAATATGTCATCAACGGCTCAAAAACCTACATCACCAATGGGCAGAATGCCGATCTCATCATCGTCGTGGTCAAGACCGACCCGGCGCGCGGCGCCAAGGGCACATCGCTGGTGCTGGTGGAGGCGCCCACGGAAGGTTTCGTGCGCGGGCGCAATCTGGACAAGATCGGGCAGAATTCAGCCGATACGTCGGAGCTGTTCTTTCAGGATGTGCGTGTGCCGCTGAGCAATGTGCTGGGCGAGGAGAATCAAGGCTTCATCTATCTGATGAGCCAGCTGCCGCAGGAGCGGCTCTCCATCGCGCTCGCCGCCCAGGCCTCGGCCCAGCGCGCGTTTGACGAGGCGGTGAAGTTCACGCGCGAACGCGCGGCCTTTGGCAGGAAGGTGATAGAGTTCCAGAACACCAAGTTCCAGCTTGCGGATTTAAAGACCAAGCTGCAGGTTGGCTGGGCGCATGCTGACTGGGCGCTGAAGCGGCACATTGAAGGGAAGCTGACCACCGCGGAAGCCTCCGCCGCCAAATTATGGCACACGGAAATGCTGGACGATGTGGTGGACATGGCGTTGCAGCTGCATGGCGGCGCCGGTTATATGAATGAATACATGATCGCCCGGCTGTGGCGCGATGCGCGTGTGACCCGCATTTATGGCGGCACGTCGGAGATCATGCGCGAAGTCGTCAGCCGCTCAATTTGAAAGATAGAGACATGGCCCAGGCTTATATTGTTGATGCCGTGCGCCTCGCCGGCGGGCGGCGCAATGGCGGACTGTCCGGCATTCATCCCACCGAGCTTGGCGCGCTGGCGGTTGACGCGCTGCTTGAGCGCACCGGGATTGATCCGGGCGCGGTTGAGGATGTGCTCATGGGGTGTGTCAGCCAGGCGGGCGAGCAGGCCAACCAGGTTGGCAGGCATGTCGTGCTGGCCTCGAAACTTCCGCAGAGCGTGCCGGCGGTGACAATCGACCGGCAATGCGGCTCCTCGCAGCAGGCGGTGCATTTTGCCGCGCAGGCGGTGATGTCTGGCACGCAGGATGTGGTCATTGCCGCGGGGGTGGAGAGCATGAGCCGCGTGCCAATGGGCTCGCCGCTGCTGCGCGAGCAGGGCAAGGACCCGCTGGGGCCGCGTATCAAGCAGCGTTATGGCGTGGAGGCGTTCAGCCAGTTCATGGGCGCGGAGATGATCGCCAAAAAATGGGGTTTTACTCGCGAACAGCTGGATGAGTTCGGGCTGGAGAGCCACCGGCGCGCGGCGGCGGCGGTGGCGGCGGGCGCGTTTTCCCGCGAGATCGTGCCGGTGGCGCTCAGCGATGGCGGCGTGCATGATACGGATGAGGGAATCAGGTACGATGCGACGCCGCAGAGCATGGCCGGGGTGAAGCTGCTGCTGCCGGATGGCATCATCACCGCCGCCACGGCCAGCCAGATGTGCGATGGCGCGGCCGCGTTGCTCGTGGTTTCAGAAGCGGCGCTGAAGGCGCACCGGCTCACCCCGCTGGCGCGCATCGCGCAACTTACCGTAACGGCGGGAGACCCGGTGGTGATGCTCGAAGAGCCGCTCTACGCCACGGACAAGGCGCTCAAGAAAGCCGGGCTCGGCATTGCCGACATCGATCTGTTCGAGGTGAATGAGGCGTTCGCGCCGGTGCCGCTGGCCTGGCTGCGGCATACGGGGGTGGACCCGGCGCGGCTCAACGTGAATGGCGGGGCCATCGCGCTGGGCCACCCGCTGGGCGCCACCGGCGCCAAGCTGATGGCGACCCTGGTGCATGGGCTGCACGCGCGCAAGAAGCGTTACGGCTTGCAGACGATGTGCGAAGGCGGCGGGATTGCCAATGTCACCATCATCGAGGCGGTTTAAGCGACTGTTTTATAAAAAGCTCCCCGAGATTCTGGCCCTTTTTTGT
>JAKBAQ010000022.1 GCA_021808985.1 Pseudomonadota bacterium | reverse complement strand
CTAATTTATATTTTAGAGGCGGATTCAGACATAAGATGCAATCGCGCGGCGATTCCATCTTATGTCATCCGGCTCTAGAGAATGCCGGCTCCAAACCACATAACGGCGCCGTGCGCGCCGGCAACAGGGGGAATGATGTCCATTATCGATGCCGCGGCGCGTGAAGCGATTATTCCTTTCAGGACCAGCAATAACGGCCGGCGCTCCAGGGAGCGGCTGGTGCGGGCTGCAATGATATATGCCGGCTTCGCGGCGGCGGGCAGTTTGCCCTTGCTGTTCAATCTGGCGCCCGGCCTGCAGGCGCTGGGGCTTGGGCTGTGGCTGCCCGGCGGCGGGTTCGCGGCGCTGGGGGGATGGGGGTATCTGGGGTTCGCGGCCACGGTGCTGTTGTTCGCCCTCGGGCTGGTGGTGTGGTTCGCGACCGGGGCGATGGCGCTGCCGATGGGAATTTGGGGGCTCACCGCCATCTGGGCCGGGCTGCTGGCGCGCGCGCCGGCGGGGGCGGCGGCGCGGATTGTGGTGCCAGCCCTGGCGGTGCTGACGATTGCCGGCTACGTGGCGGGCAGCCGCAGGGCGGACCGCAGGCAACTGGCGGTGCGGGCCGTGCGCAACCAGTATCTGCCGCAGGCGTTGCAGGACCTGGCCCAGCGCGCGGCGCGGGCGCCGGCGGATGCGCCCGCCGCGCGCGAGCTGACGCCAGAGCAGATTGCCGCGGTGCGCTACCTGCTGGACCGCGCGTTGCAGCCAGTGCCCGCGTTTGAGGGGTTTGACGTGATCGACCAGTTCCAGACCGCGGCGCTGCGCTACCAGATCACGTTCTCGCAGTTCGCGCTGGCGCTGATGCAGCGCCACTACACGCCGCGTTTTCATGGATATTTATCAGAAGCGCAGCGCAACCTGATCGACAAGATGACCGACAAGAAGGTGTGGGGATACTGGGTGCTGGAGAGCCTGTGGGGGAATCTCAGCACCGATTTTGACCCGGCGTCGCGCGACAATATCATGCTCGGCGGGTTTTATAACACCAATGTCAGCCTCTATACCGCCAATACCGGCGATGAGCGGTATCTGCGGCCCGGCTCCATGACCTTCCGGCTGAACGGCAAGACCGCCTACCGGCATGACGCGCGCACGCTGGCGCAGGCCGCGCTCAAGAATTTTCGCGCCACCAGCCTGTGCCTGTATCCGTGCGAGCCGCATTTTTCATATTCGTTCTGCAACCTCGTGGGGTTCAACGGCCTGCCGGTGAATGACAGGCTGTTTGGAACGAAAACATTCGACGAGATCTATCCTGATTTCCGCTCGGCCTTCGAGGAGGATTTCATGCGGCTGGACGGTGAGGTGCATGCCGGGCGGATGCGGCCGACCGGCCTGGCGCTGCCGCGCTTCACCGGGCTGTTCATGGAAGGCTCGCTGGCCTGGATCAGCACGCCGTTCTTTCCTGATATCGCCAGGCGGAGCTGGGCGATATTGCGGCAGGATGCGGTGAGCTACGATGCGGCCGGAGAGATAAAGCTGGCGCTGCGCGCGACCGATGGCATGGATAGCGGCAATTACCGCAAGAGCGACGTGGCGGCCTATGCGCATGCGCTGCTGGCAGCCCGCGAACTTGGCGATGCGGAAATAGCCGAGGCGCTGCAGAAACGTATCGACCGCGTGTTTGAGCGCACCATCAGCGATGGCGTGCTGTGCTATCCGCGCACCTCGACCTACTATCATGCCTTTCTGGTCATGGCGCGGCTGGTGCAGCAGGGGGACTGGGCCGCGATGATCATGCAGGAGCCGCAGGTGCCGGTTGGCGCGGGGCCGTTGCTGGCTGGCTGCGCCTACCCGGATGTGCTGGTGGCGAAGGCCTACAGCACGGGGGAGGATCTGGCGCTGGTGCTGTATCCGGGCCGCGCGGCGGGGGTGCAAGGGCTGAAGCTGGAGCGGCTGCGCCCCGGCCAGCGCTATGCGATGGCGCCGCAAGGGGAGAGCTTCATTGCCGATTCGGCGGGCGCCGCGCATATCGAGGTCTTGCTCGAGGGACGGACGGAAGTGAACATAACGCCGGCTGGCAGATAGCGGCAGCTCAGACCTCGCCGCCCAGAAACTCCGCCAGGATGCCGGCGAGCAGCGCAATGATCATCGCTTTTTTGGGGTCGCGGCGGACCAGATAGGCCGCCAGGCTCAGCGCCGCGCTGATGGTGAGGTTGAATTGCGCCAGGCGGGCGCGCTCACGCGCATGGGCGGCGCGCAGGGCGGCGGTGCCGGCCAGGCCGATGGCCAGCGCCAGCGCCAGCAGGCTGCCCCCGGCGATGAGGCAGGATGCGGCGGGGGAAAAATGCCCGCACAGCCAAATATAAAAAGCGGCGGTGAAAAACCCGGCCGCCGCCAGCCCCAGGGCCAGCATGGCGGCGCCCATGGCGCCCCACAGGGCCGAGGCCCTGGCGTAAAAGCTCACATGCCGGGAGAGGGACATTGCGGGCCTAGGTCAATATTGGCGGGGGCGGAATCGGCGGATTCGGCCCGAACCAATATTGATCGCAACAACATGGCTGGAGCGGGATTGGTGCATGGCGCTGATGCTCTAGCGGTGGCGCAGCAGATTCGCCGCCAGCAGGCCGATGCCAAAGGCGATGGCGACGCTGGTGAGCGGACGCTCGACAACCTCCTTCTCCACCCGGGAGACGGCATCCCTGCCCGCATCCTTCGCCTTGCCGCTAAAGCTCTCCAGCCGCTGCTCAAGTGCCGCGAGCCGGGCGGCCACGTCCTCGCTGTGCAGATAGGCGCTGAAATGCTCCACCGCCGCCGCCGGGTCGGCGGCGAGCCTGGCCTTCATGCCCGCCATTTCGGCCCGGAAGCGGTTGAATTCCTGCTTCAGAAAATTGATTTCGGAGGCATCGGTGTCTGGGGGGAGGCCGCTCATGCTCTGAACTCCTGATGGGACGACAACGCAACATAGTATAAACCGCGTGGGGTTAAACCGCCATCATTGCTTATCGTACACAATCCCGTGGCGAAACGGGCCTTGGGCGGGCGTTGGCGTTTGCCTGCTTGTCTTGCGCCGGGCGGGGGGCGGTGGCATGTCGCAGGGGATATGCAGCGATTCCTTGGCCCGTTTATTGCCGGCTCGTTTCTTTTCGTGGCGTTTCTGCTTGGGGCCAGCGGCCCGGCGGCGGCGGCGTGGGGCGCGCCGGCCTCGCTGGCGCCGCTGGTGCGCGCGGTGGCGCCGGTTGTCGTCGGCATTACCGTGACCCAGGCGCCCGGCACGCCGGCCCGGCCTGGGCCGGCGGGCAGTGTGACGCAGGCCGCGGGCTCGGGCTTCATCGTCAGCCGGGATGGCATGATTGTCACCAACGACCATGTGATTGCCGGGGCGTCGCGGATTATGGTGACGCTGAACGATGGCGAGCAGTTTCCGGCGAAACTGGCGGGGGCGGATGATCTCACGGATATCGCCATTATTAAAATTACGTCACCCCATCCGCTGCCCACGGCGGTGTGGGGCAACTCCGCCGATGCCGAGGTGGGGGATTGGGTGCTGGCGGCGGGCAATCCGTTCGCGCTGGGCAATTCATTCACCCTGGGCATTATCTCGGCCGAGGGGCGCAATATCGGCGATGGGCCGTTCGATCATTTTTTGCAGATCGACGCGCCGATCAATCCCGGCAATTCGGGGGGGCCGGCGTTCAACATGGCGGGTGAGGTAATTGGCATAGACTCAGCCATTGTCTCGCCTTCCGGCGGTTCGGTGGGGCTTGGCTTCGCCATTCCCAGCAACAGCGCGCGGCTGATCGTGGCGGCGCTGATCGCGCATGGGGAGATCCCGCGCGGGTGGCTCGGCATCTCGGTGGCGGACCTGCCGGATGGCCCCGGCCAGGGCGCGCTGATTACCGGCGTGGAGCCCGGCGGGCCGGCCGCCAGGGCGGGTTTGACCGCCAGGGAAATTGTGGTTTCAGTCAACGGCCGGGCGGTTGCGGGTGCGAGCGCGCTGACACGGGCCATTGCCTCCATGGCGCCGGGGACTAAGGTGCGGCTTGGGATTAGTGAGAATCAACATATATTCGACCTGCTGGTGAGGATAGACCGCAGGCCGCTGCAATTGGGAGAATAGCGATGCGCATACTCGTCGTTGAAGACGACAAGGACGTTGCTGGATTTGTTTTGAAGGGGCTGCGCGAGGCGGGGCATACCGTGGAACATGCCGATAATGGGCGGGATGGGCTGTTTCTCGCCGCCTCGGAGAATTTTGACGCCATCATACTCGACCGCATGCTGCCAGGCGGGATTGACGGGTTGCGCCTGCTGGAGACCTTGCGCGCCCAGGATAACGCGACGCCGGTATTGTTCCTCTCGGCGCTGGGCCAGGTGGATGACCGGGTGAAGGGGCTGAAGGCCGGCGGCGATGATTATCTGACCAAGCCCTTCGCCTTCGCCGAACTGCTGGCCAGGGTGGAGGCGCTGACCCGGCGCGGCAAGAGCGACGGCCCGGCGACCAAGCTTAGCGTGGGGGATTTGGAGATGGACCTGCTCTCGCGCAGCGTGCGCCGGGGCGCGCAGAAGATAGACCTGCAGCCGCGCGAGTTCCGGCTGCTGGAATATCTGATGCGCCATGCCGGCCAGGTGGTGACGCGCACCATGCTGCTGGAGGGCGTGTGGGACTACCATTTTGACCCGCAGACCAATGTGATCGACGTGCATGTATCGCGCCTGCGCCAGAAGATTGACAAACCCTTCGAGCTGCCGCTGCTGCACACGGTGCGCAACGCCGGCTACATGCTGCGCGCGGAAGAGGTTTAACGCTGCAACCAGCGGGATTTTAGATGGAGACAATCCCGGCGCCAGCCGTTGAGGCGGCAGAGAGCAGACCAGGGCGGGCGGAAGCGCCGAGCGAGACCCGCCGGGCGAAGCCGCTCATCAGATCAACCGGCATCCGCTTCGCGCTGACCTATGCGGTGGTGTTCGGGCTCTCGGCCTTCACCCTGGCGTTTTCGCTGTGGTATTCCACCATCGGCCTGCTGCAGCGGCAGGTGGAATCCGCGATTCTCAACGATGCCGCGGCGCTGAACGAGCATTACCAGATCGGCGGCCTGCCCTCGCTCATCAACGCCATCCATAGCCGGCTGACCGATGCGAGCGACAGCGACGGCATTTATCTGCTGCTCGACCCGCTGGGCAACCATATCATCGGCAATCTCGACCAGTGGCCGCGGGGGCTCAACCAGATCAACACCTGGTATGAGCTGCCGGTCACCCGCAAGGGGGTGCGCTCCATTTCGCTGCTGCGCGCCTATACGCTGAGCGGCGGAGAGCAATTGCTGATAGGCCGGGATGTGAGTGCCAGGACCCAGCTGCGCAATGTGATGCGCGACGCGCTGCTCTGGGCGCTGGGGCTGATGATTTTTCTCGGCCTGCTCGGGGCACTGCTCATACGCTCGATGTTCCGGCGCATGATGCGCGATATTTCAACCACCACGCGCGCCATCGCGCTCGGCGACCTGACGCGGCGCATTCCCAAGCACGGCGATGGCGATGAATTTGATGAGCTGGCAGAGATCATCAACGACATGCTGGAGCGCATCTCCCGGCTGATGGATGGGGTGCGCCAGGTCTCCAACGCCATCGCCCATGACCTGCGCACGCCAATTACCCGCGCGCGCGCGCGGCTGGAGGATGCGGCGCTGCATGCCCATACCGAGGAGGACCTGCAATCGGCCATTGAACGGGCGATGCTGGATCTGGACGGGGTGGTCGGCGTGTTCGAGGCGCTGCTGCGGATCGCGGAGATCGAGGCGGGGTCGCGCCGCTCGGCCTTCGCCGCCATCGACCTCACGCCGATGCTGGAGGATATAGACGAGCTGTACCGCGCCGTGGCCGAGGAGCGCGGGCTGATTCTGGATACCAGGATTGATAGCCCCCTGCCCTTGCTCGGCGACCGCGAGCTGGTGCAGCAGGCCGTCGCCAACCTGCTCGACAATGCGCTGAAATTCTCCGCCTCTGGCACCACCATCCGCTTCTCCGCCCGGGTGGAGGAGGCGCTGATCGAGATCAGCATCGCCGATAGCGGCCCTGGCATTTCAGAGGAGGACCGCAACCGGGCGACTGAGCGCTTCTTCCGCGCCGAATCAGCGCGCTCCACCGCGGGCTCCGGCCTTGGCCTGGCGCTCGTGGCCGCGGTGGCGCAGCTGCATAACGGCACCCTGCGCCTGGCCAGCAACAATCCCGGCCTGCGCGCCATCCTCACGCTGCCGGCGCGGCGGAAATAGGCCTGGGCTGAACAAGCCTGGAGCCTCTTGAAGTTATTAAAAATTTTTGCGGGGTTTGGGGAGCTTTTCATGAAAAGCTCCCCAAGATTCTGGCCCTTTTTTGCAAAAAAGGGCCAGACCCCAAAAAACTTTTGAAAATTATCTAGGCGGGCAGACGGTCCTCGGCGCCGATGCCGAGCTGCTTGAGCTTGCGGTGCAGGGCGCTGCGCTCCATGCCGACAAAGTGGGCGGTGCGGCTGATATTGCCGCCGAAGCGCAAAAGCTGGGATTGCAGGTACTGGGTTTCGAACACGTCGCGCGCCTCGCGCAGCGGCAGGGCCATGACATCGGCGGCGGGGTCTATCGCCAGGGCGCGCGGGGCGTGGGCGGAAAGCTCGGTGGGCAGGTGCTCGGCGCGGAAGACCTCGGTTTCCGCCGAGCGCATGATCATCAGCCAGTCCATGATATTGCGCAGCTGGCGGACATTGCCTGGCCAGTCATGCGCCTGGAGGGCGGCGATGGCGTCCGAGCCCAGGGCGCGCGGCGGCAGGCCGGAGATTTCGGCCGCGCGGGCCAGGAAATCCGCCGCCAGGGCGGGAATGTCCTCGCGGCGCTCCTTCAGCGGGGGCACGCGCAGCGGCACCACGGCGAGGCGGTAGTACAGATCCTCGCGGAAATGCCCGGCGGCGATCTGGCCGGCCAGATCCTTGGCGGTGGAGGCGAGCACGCGGATATCCACCTTCACGCGGGAATTGGCGCCGCCGCCAACACGCTCAAAGCTTTGCTCCTGCAGCACGCGGGCGATTTTGCCCTGGGTTTCCAGCGGCATGTCGGCCACTTCATCGAGCAGCAGCGTGCCGCCATGGGCGCGCTCCAGCACGCCCACCTTGCGCGGGGCGGCGTGGGGGTCAGCCCCGGCCTCGACGCCAAAAAGCTCCGTCTCGAAACGCTCAGGCGCCAGGATGGCGCAGTTGAGGGCGACGAAGGGACCATCGGCGCGGCGGGACTGCGCGTGGATCATGCGCGCCACGGTTTCCTTGCCGGAGCCGGGGGCGCCGGTGATGAGCACGCGCGAGCCGGTGGGGGCAACCCGGTCAATCGCGGCGCGCAGGCTGATGATGCCATGGCCCTCGCCGGTCAGGCAGGTCTCGGAGCCGACGCGCAGGCGCAGCTCGGCATTTTCCGCCTCCAGCCGGGCGGCTTCCAGCGCGCGGCGCACGACCAGGAGCAGACGGTCGGAGTTGAAGGGTTTCTCGATGAAATCATACGCGCCGCGCTGGATGGCGGCGACCGCGGTTTCAATGGTGCCGTGGCCGGAGATCATCACCACCGGCACGCGCGGCTGCTCCTGGTGCAGCACGTCGAGAATGCCGATGCCATCGAGCTTGGAGCCTTGCAGCCAGACATCGAGAATGACCAGCGAGGGGCGGCGGGCGCGGTAGGCGGCGATGGCGTCATCCGAATTGCCGGCGCTGCGGGCCTCGAAACCTTCGTCGCGGAGAATCGCCTCGACCAGCAGGCGAATATCCGGCTCGTCATCGACGATCAGGATTTCAGTCATGTCGCGGGAAACTCCTTAACATTATCGCTTTTACTTTCAGGCTCGGCGGGCAGCGCGGGCAGGATAAGGCTGACAACGGCCCCAGGTCCATCCGGCAGCTGGTCAAGCTCCAGCCTGCCGCCATGGTCCTCCATGATCTTGCGGACAATGGCAAGACCAAGCCCCGTGCCTTTCGGCTTATGGGTCACGTAGGGTTCGGTCAGCCGGGCGCGGTCGGTCTCGGGCAGGCCGATGCCGTCATCGGTCACGCTCAGCACGGCGTTATGACCCTGCGCTTTGAGGCTTAGCGTGACATGGCTGGCGCCGGGGCGCATGGACACGGCATCAGCCGCGTTGGCGAGCAGGTTGGTGAGCGCCTGGCCGATGAGCCGGCGGTCGCAGATGGCGCGCAGCGAGGTTTCGATGCGCACATCCCAGTTGATCTCGCGATGCGCGACGCGCTGCAGCACCATGGCCTCGCGCGCGATGCGCTCCAGCGACTCCTCGCGCATCACCGGCACCGGCATGCGCGCGAAGGTGGAGAATTCATCCACCATGCGGCCAATATCGCCGACATGGCGCACGATGGTGTCAGCGCATTGGGAGAAGCCTTCAGGGTCGGAGAGGATCTCCTTGGTGAAGCGGCGCTTCAGCCGTTCGGCGGAAAGCTGGATGGGGGTGAGCGGGTTCTTGATCTCATGGGCGATGCGCCGGGCGACATCGGCCCAGGCGGCCTTGCGCTGGGCGGAGAGCAGCTCGGTTACATCATCGAAGGTGACGATGAAGCCATCCGGCTCGCCGGCCTTCATTTCCGCGCCGATGCGCACCAGCAGCACGCGCTTGTGCATCGCCGGGCCGTGTTCGATCTCCGCTGTCACCGGGCGTTCGGGGTTGGCCATCACGGCGCTGATGAGAGCTTCGAATTCAGGCACGATTTCGACCAGATACTGGCCGATTTCCGACCCCAGGCCGATACGCAGCAGCTCCGAGGCGGCGCGGTTGGTCAGCTCTATGCGGCCTTTATTGTCCAGCCCGATGACGCCCGCGGAGACGCCGGCCAGCACGGTCTCCGTGAAGCGGCGCCGCGCGTCGAGCTGGCCGTTGACATCCATCAGCTCGGTGCGCTGGGCGGCGAGCTGCGCGGTCATCCGGTTGAAGGCGCGTGAGAGGCCGGCCATTTCATCGCCCGTGTCAGGTTCGGGCACGCGCACGGAGAGATCGCCCGCGCGCACATTCTCAGCCGCGCGGATCAGATGGCCGATCGGCTTGGCGATCTGGTTGGCGATGACGAGGCCGAAGCCGATGAGTGCCGAGAGCACCAGCAGCGAGAGAATGGCGATGACCAGCGCGAAGGAGATTTCCAGCCCGGCGCGGTTTTTGGAGAGCCGCTGATATTCCGCCACCGCCTGCTCGGTCTTGCTCACATGGTCGAGAATTTCCGGGTCGATCGGCTTCTCGATCATCAGCATCATCGGGGGCGTGATGTCGAGCTTGATGACCGCCTGCTCCACCGTGCCGCCATGCGGGCTGAACACCGGTACCTGGCCGGTTTGGGCCAGGGCGATCTGGCGCTGGTCTGGCACCGAGGCGGCGAAGCCGGCGAACAGCCCGGCGGAGGCGACGATCTCGCCGTTCAGCGGCTCGAAGATGACCGCCTGGGTGAGGCCGCGTATCGTCGCCTGGTTGACCAGATAGCGCGCGAACTCGTTGGGGTCGCCAAAGAACACAGAGCCGTTCTGGGAGAGATCGTTGGCCATGGCCAGGGCGTCGAGCCGGATGTCGTTGTCATGCTCGGCGAGATAGCCCTGGGCGACCTGATTGCTCTCATCGAGCGCGGTTTGCACCCGCTGGTTGAACCAGGCCTGAATGCCGAAATTGAAAAAGACGATGGCGAACACCGCCACCAGGATGGCCGGCACCGCCGCCACGCCGCCAAAGAGAAACACCAGATGCACATGCAGCCGCGCCCCGGCGGCGCCGCGCCGGTGCTCCAGCACCACGCGCACCACGCGCCCGACCAGCAGGATGATGAGCAGCAGCAGGGCCGCGAAATCGGCGACGATAAGGCCGATCGCCACGCCGGAATGGACGCCGAGCTTAACCCGCCCGGCCAGGAGGGCGAAGGAGGTGATGCCCAGGAACAGCGCGACCGAGGCCACCAGCAGGGTGGAGACCCGGCCGAGCATGATATCGAGCAGAGATCCGCGCAAACTCCGCGGCGATGTGCCGGTGGAGGGCATCATCCCACCCGGCGCTGCACGCCGATGCCGTGCTCGCGGATTTTCTTGCGCAGGGTGTTGCGGTTGAGGCCCAGCAGGGCGGCGGCGCGGATCTGGTTGCCGCGAGTCTCCGCCAGGGTCATGCGGATAAGGGGGCGTTCCAGCTCGGCCAAGGCGCGTTCATAGAGCACGCCCTCCTCGCCGGATTCGCGGATGGCCGCGAGCAGGCGCGCGACATGGCGCTCCACCACGGCGGCCATGGTGTCGGCCTCATCGCCCTGGATGGCCTGGGGCTCCTCGGCCACGGTGCAGTCGGCGAGTTCCTGGGTCAGGATGGCTTCGGTGATGACCGGCTGGGGCACCAGGGCGGCGAGGCGGCGGATCAGGTTTTCCAGCTCGCGCACGTTGCCGGGCCAGCGATAGGCGGAGAGCATGGCCATGGCCGGCGCGTCAATGGTTTTGCCGGGCAGGCCCTCGCTCTGCGCCTTGTTGAGGAAATGCTGTGCGAGAACGGGGATGTCATCGGGGCGCTCGCGCAGGGGTGGCAGGCGGATGGGCACGACGTTGAGGCGGTAGAACAGATCCTCGCGGAACTGGCCGGAGCGGATGAGGGCGCGCAGGTCTCGGTGGGTGGCGGCGACGATGCGGGCATTGGCGCGGATGGGCTGGCGGCCGCCGACGGTGGTGAACTCGCCCTCCTGCAGCACGCGCAGCAGGCGGGTCTGGGCCTCGGGCGGCATGTCGCCGATTTCATCCAGAAAGAGCGTGCCGCCGGCCGCCTGCTCAAAACGGCCGACATGGCGGTTGGTGGCGCCGGTGAAGGCGCCGCGCTCATGGCCGAACAACTCGCTCTCGATCAGCTCACGCGGGATCGCGGCCATGTTGATGGCGACGAAGGGGCCGGCGCGGCGGCGGCCATAATCATGCAGGGCGCGGGCAACCAGCTCCTTGCCGGCGCCGGATTCGCCGTTGATCATCACGGTGAGGTCAGTGGTCGTGAGGCGGGCGATGATGCGGTAGATTTCCTGCATCGCCGGGCTGCGGCCGATCAGCGGCAGGTTGTCATCGCCGCTCGGCTTGGGCTCCTGCCCCGCGCCGGCGGCGTAGACCGGCTGTTTCAGCGCGCGGTCCACCACGGCGAGCAGCTCACCCAGGTCAAACGGTTTGGGCAGATAGTCAAACGCGCCGCGCTGGGTGGCCTGCACCGCTGTGGTGAGGGTGGATTGCGCGCTCATCACGATGATCGGCAGTTCGGGACGGATGCGCTTGATGCGCGGGATCAGGTCCAGGCCGTTCTCATCGGGCATGATGACATCGGTGATGACGACATCGCCCTCCCCATCCTCCACCCAGCGCCAGAGGGTGGCGGCCGAGGAGGTGGCGCGCACCTGGTAGCCGGAGCGGCCCAGCGCCTGGGTCAGCACGGTGCGGATCGAACGGTCGTCATCGGCGATCAGAACGGTGGGCACGGTGCTCATCAATGGTTACTTTCCGGGGGGTCTTCGTAGACGGGCAGATGGATACGGAATTCGGTGCGGCCGGGGCGGCTGTCCACGTCGATCAGCCCGCCATGGTCGGCCACGATTTTGGCGACCAGCGCCAGCCCAAGCCCGCTGCCCGCGGCCTTGGTGGTGATGAAGGGCTCGAACAGGTGGCGGCGGATATCCTCGGGGATGCCGGGGCCGTTATCGCGCACGGAGACGAAGATGGGCAGGTTGGCGCGCCCCCGCCCGGAGGACGCGGACAGGCGCACGCCATGCTGGAAGCCGGTGGTGAGGTGGATTTCACCGTCGGGGCGGTCCATGCTGTCAATGGATTCAGCGGCGTTCTTGACCAGGTTGAGCAGCACCTGGATGAGCTGGTCGCGGCTGCCCTGCACATGCGGCAGGCTGGGGTCGTAGGATTCGACGAATTTGACGCGCTGCGCGAAGCCCGAGCGCGCCAGCTTGCGCACATGCTCCAGCACGCGATGGATGTTCACGGCCTGGCGCTCCAGCTTCTTCTCGCCGAAGGTTTCCATGCGCTCCACCATGGCGCGGATGCGGTCCGCCTCCTCGCGGATGAGCACGGCAAGCTCACGGTCATCGGCGGTGGCGCCGGCCTCCAGCAGCTGCGCCGCGCCCCTGATGCCCGAGAGCGGGTTCTTCACCTCATGCGCCAGAATGGCCGCCATGCCGGTGATGCTGCGGGCGGCGTTGCGGGCGGACATTTGCTGGTCCAGCGCGCGCGCGGCGGATTCATCCTGCAAGGTGAGCACCACGCAGCCCGGCACCTCCTGCAACGGGGCGGCCTGCACGGTGCAGCCACGCCGCAGCAGGCGGGGGCCTTCCAGGATCATGTCATGCTCGGCGACGGTGACGCCAGCGCGCCGGGCACGCTCCAGCAGCAGGAAGAGCGGGTGGTCGAGGGGCAGGATGTCACACAAATTGCTGTGCAGCAGCAACGCCTTGGAGGAGCCGAAAAACTCCTCCGCCGCGTAGTTGACCGAGCAGAAACTGTCATTCTCGTCCAGCACGGCCACGGCCAGGGGCAAAGTGTCGAGGATATGCCGCAGCTCCACGCGCACCTCACGCGCGGCCTCGGGCTTGCGCCGGACCATGCCGAAAGCTTTTCTGATACCGTTCACGTCGCGCCTCTCGCGTAAATGCTCACGCCGCCAGCGCCATTTCATCCTGACGGATAAAGCCGGATTCGATCAGCGGATCGTAGAAGGAGTCGATCAGCGCTTCCACCGCCGCGCTGCTGTCCAGCCGGTTCATCTGCGCGCGGAAGGCGGCCGAGCCGCGCAGGCCCTGGCTGTACCAGGAGACATGCTTGCGCGCGAGGCGCACGCCGCCCTTCTCGCCAAAATGCGCGCGGATGGCGGCGTAGTGGCGCAGCAGGATTTCCTTCTGCGCGGCCAGGGTTGGCGGCGCGGTGAGCGCGCCGGTGAGCAGATAATCCGCCACCTGCCTGAGAAACCAGGGCCGCCCGTAGGCGCCACGGCCGATCATCACGCCGTCAGCCCCCGAGCGGCGCAGCGCCTCGGCGGCTTTTGGCTCGGAGGTGATGTCACCATTGACGATGAGGGGGATGTTGACCGCGCTTTTGACGCTGGCGATGAAATCCCAATCCGCCACGCCCTCGTAAAACTGCTGGCGGGTGCGGCCATGCACGGTGACCATGGCGATGCCCGACGCCTCGGCGATGCGCGCCAGGGCGGGCGCGTTGAGGCTGTTATGGTCCCAGCCCATGCGCATCTTCAGGGTGACGGGCACATCCACCGCGCGCACGGTGGCGGCCAGGATTTTGCCCGCCAGCACCTCATCGCGCATCAGCGCGGAGCCGGCGGACTGGCCGAGCGCCACTTTTTTTACCGGGCAGCCGAAATTGATGTCGATCAGGTCCGCGCCGTTGGCCACCGCGATGCGCGCGGCCTCGGCCATGGCCTCCGGCTCGCACCCGGCGAGCTGCACCGAGGACGGGCCGCCGCCGGCCACCACCTCGGCCATGCGCATGGTGTTGCGGTTCTCACGCACCATCGCCCAGGAGGCGATCATCTCCGAGACTACCAGACCGGCGCCGAGCGATTTGGCCAGGGCACGAAACGGCAGATCGGTGACGCCGGAGAGCGGGGCCAGGATGACCGGGGTTTCCAGCGTGACCGCGCGCGGCCCGCTCCCCAGGGTGATCGGCTTGATAAGAGGGTGCGAAGCGTTGCTCATGATTTGGGCAAACTACCGTCCGCGCGCGGCCGGCGCAATCACCTTCTGAACATTTCCGGGGCATGGTTGACGTTAAGCCATGACGGCCCCACACCTGCGGCGGATTATATTGGAGAAGCTGGCATGATTCCGCGCATCGGTACCGGGTTTGACGTTCACGCCATGGCGGAGGGACGCCCGATGATCATCTGCGGCGTGACCATCCCCTTTGAGAAGGGGCTGGCCGGACATTCGGACGCCGATGTCGGCATCCACGCGCTGTGCGACGCGATTTATGGCGCGCTGGCGGAAGGCGACATCGGGCGGCATTTTCCGCCATCCGAGAACACCTGGAAAGACGCGGACAGCGCGCGGTTTCTGCGCCATGCGGCGGAGCGGATCGCCGCAAGGGGCGGCAGGCTGGCCAATGCGGATGTCACCATCATCTGCGAGCGGCCGAAGATAACCCCGTATGCGCCGGCCATGCGGGCGCGGCTGGCGGAACTGCTCGGCGTGGACATCGAGGCGGTTTCAGTGAAGGCGACAACCACGGAGCGGCTGGGCTTCACCGGCCGGGGCGAGGGCATAGCGGCGCAGGCGGCGGTGATTGTGCTGGTGCCCGCTTAAGCTCGGTTCAACCCAAGCCGGACACACGCGAAAGCCGGCTTGCAGGATGTTGCAGGGGCTTGAGGAAACCGGGCTAAGCAATGAAAAAGACTGCATTGCCCCATGCGAAAGAGCATTGCTGCACTGCGCAAAGGCTTGTTGCGGCGGAGCGTTGGCCTCGCATATAAAGCTTGCAACAGGATGAGTTTGCTCTCCTGTTTTCTTGGACGTTTCCTCCCTAAACTTGGCGGCGCTGTGTGCGCCGCCTTTTTTTTGCCCAAAGCCGCCTCACGCCAGGGAGCCGCGCGGCGTAGTGGGGGGCTTCTGTTGCCCGGTGCCCCCCGAACCGCGCTTAGCTGCTGTTTAGGCAGCGACCGCGAATGCTACGTTGTTATCGTTCGCATTTAAGTTTCAGCCCGATAACGGCGGTACAATGCCGGGCAAAAGGCGGGTCTTTACCACGCGTGTCGAGACTGTTTCACCCCCGTAAATCCGGGCGTCCCGATGACGAAGCGCGTGAGCGCGTAGTCTGAATCGGGCCGCCTGGAGCAACTGGTGGAGGTGCCGGGTACTGCCCCCGGGTCCACAACGATTATTCCACGCGCCGTTTATCACCATAGCCAGCAAGCTGGCAGAACCTATATAGGCGGGTTATGAGGGATATGAAAGAGAGAGATTCATGACCCTCACGCCCGAGCAGACAGCCGAAATTGCAACCGCGCGGGCCGGCGCCACGCCGACTCTGCGCGCCACCGTGCCGGCGCTGGAGGCCATGCTCTTCACCGCCCTGCCGGTGCTGGACCATGGCTTCGTGCGGGTGGTGGACTATATGGGCGACGATGCCGCCGTGGTGCAGGCCGCGCGAGTCTCCTACGGCCGGGGCACGCGCCGGGCGCTGGAGGATGAGGGGCTGATCCGCTACCTGATGCGCCACCACCACTCCACGCCGTTTGAGATGTGCGAGATCAAATTCCATGTGAAGCTGCCGATTTTCGTGGCACGGCAATGGATTCGCCACCGCACGGCGAATGTGAACGAATATTCGGCGCGCTACTCGATTTTGGACAAGGACTATTACATTCCAGAGCCGGGGCAGCTCGCCGCGCAATCCTCCAGCAACCGGCAGGGCCGCGGCGAGGTGCTGGATTCCCAGACCGCCACGCGGGTGCTCGCCCTGCTGCGGGAAGACGCCGAGCAGACCTACGGCCATTACGAGGAGATGCTGAGCGAGGAGACCGGCCTGGCGCGCGAGCTGGCGCGGATGAACCTGACGCTGAACACCTATACGCAATGGTACTGGAAGACAGACCTGCACAATCTGTTCCACTTCCTGCGCCTGCGCGCTGACAGCCACGCGCAGTATGAGATCAGGGTCTATGCCGAGGCGATGATGGAGACGGTGAAGGCCTGGGTGCCGCTCTCCTACAACGCGTTTTGCGACTACCGGCTGGGCGCGGTGACATTTTCGGCGAAAATGATGGCCGTGCTGAGGAAGCTGCTGGCCGATGAGCCGGTGGACCAGGCCAGCTCCGGCCTCTCCAAGCGCGAATGGGCCGAAATGCTGGCGGCGCTGGGGCGCTAGAGCCAGATTCAGACGTTCGACTGACCCGCCTTGCGGGTAAATCGAACGTCATCGCACTCTAAGTGACTGTTTTAACAGTCTCTTCAAAAACATTAAGGATAATTCTCAAAAGTTTTTTGGGGTCTGGCCCTTTTTTACAAAAAAGGGCCAGGATCTTGGGGAGCTTTTTATAAAAAGCGCCCCAAACCCCGCAAAAATTTTTAATAATTTCAATTTGTTATGAGAGAAAACGGTTAAAACAGTCTCTAAACAAAAACGGCGCCCCGCGAGGGGGCGCCGTTGCGGGCAGGCCGGCTGGCGCCGCGGGTTCAGCGGCTGTTGCGCTGGCCGAACAGCTGCAGCAGGAACATGAACAGGTTGATGAAGTTCAGATACAGGGTCAGCGCATCATAGACGCTGCGCTTGCCCGCCATCTGCACGCCGTAGGACGCGCCATATTGCAGGTAGCTGACCTTGATGCGCTGCGTGTCATACGCGGCGAGGCCGGTGAAGATGAGCACGCCCAGAACGCTGACCGCGAAGGAGACCGCGGGCGAGTTCATGAAGATATTCACCACCATGGCGATGAGAATGCCGATCAGCCCCATCATGAGGAAGCTGCCCATGCTGGTGAGATCGCGCCTGGTGGCATAGCCGTAGAGGCTGGTGCCCGCGAAGGTGCCCGCCGTGATGAAGAAGACTTCGGTTATCGAGGTCTGGGTGTAGATGAGGAAGATATTGGTGAGGCTGGCGCCCATGGTGGCGCAAAACGCCCAGAACAGCGCCTGCGCGGCGGTTGTGGAGAGCTTGTTGACGCCGAAGCTGAGCACCATGACAAAGGCCAGCGGGGCGAAAATGCTGATATAGGCCAGGCCGGAGGGAACATTGGCGTAGCTGCCATCGGCCATCTGGCGCAGCGGGTAGAAGGCGTTCATCAGGCTGGTGTGCGAGATGCCAAAGGCGACCAGCCCGGTCAGCACCAGGCCGGAGGCCATCCAGTTATACACATGCAGCATGTAGGCGCGCAGGCCCGCATCCAGCGCCGCGGCGCCGGAGGCCGCGTAGCCGGACTGTGCCGTGCGATAGGAATTGGCGTTTGGATCGTAAGCCATGGAATTGATTCGCTCCTGAAAACGGCCTTGCGGCCTTGGATTACAGATTCGTCGTTTCTGAATATATTTCAAGTGACAACGTATTTATTCCAGCCACGCGGCATCCCGCCCAGGCGGGGCAGGCCAAGACCGATGCGGGCGCCCATCGTCTGACAAGCGCCCGCACCGGGTTTTAGAGATTGTTCTAACAGTCTCTTCAAAAACATTAATGATAATTATCAAAAGTTTTTTGGGGTCTGGCCCTTTTTTGCAAAAAAGGGCCAGAATCTTGGGGAGCTTTTCATGAAAAGCTCCCCAAACCCCGCAAAAATTTTAATAATTTCAGCCTTTTATACCAAAACTGGCATAATCAGCGGCGCCACCAGCCGCGTTTTTTCTCGGTCACCGGCACATCCTCGGCGCCGATGACGCGCGGCTTGACCAGGGGCTCCGGCGCGGCGGGCGCCGCATCGGGAGCTTCGGCGGCCACCGGCTCGGGCTCAGCCGCCGGGGCGGGCTCCACCAATACGGCTTCCTCGGCCACCGGGGTCAGCGCCGGCTCGGGCGCGGGGGCGGGCGGAGCCTGGCGCCGGCGCTGGCGCTGTTCCTCGGCCCGCTCGGCGGCCTCGAAAATATCGGCGACATCGGCATATACCGGCTCGGCCGGGGCGGCTTCCGGGGCTGGCGCATCCTCCCCGGCGGCGCGGCGGCGGCGGGTGCCGCTGCGGGTGCGGCGGCGGCGCGGGGCCGGCTCCTCGGCAACCACCGGCAACTCGGCCTCCATGGCGGGCTCGCCCAGTTCGGCGGCGATCACCAGATCAATCTCGCTCGGCTGGTCATCAGGCACCGCCAGGGCGGGCGCGGCCTCGGCCGTGGGGGCGTCTTCGGCGGCGGGCGCCTGGGCGTCCGCCTCGGCTTCACCGGCCGCGGCATCGCCCGCTCCGTTCTCGCCACGGCGCTTGCCACGGCGGCGGCGGCGGCGGCGTTTGCGCTCGCCATCCTCCGCGGCATCGCCGGTGGTGGCAGCCTCGGTCTCAGCCTCTTCCTCGCCGGCCTCGGCCTCTTCCGCCACAACGGCCGCCGCGCGCTCCAAATTGCGCTCCGGGGTGATGGGCCCGGCATATGAGGCGGGCGGCGCCACGGGGGCGCTGACCGTCTGCGCGCGGATTTTCTCGATGCGGAAGCTGGTGCCGGTCATCGCGGCGTCCGGCGTGAAGATGACCCGCATCGCATACCGCGCCTCAATGGCGGAAAGCCGCTCGCGCTTATGGTTGAACAGGTAGAAGGCGATTTCCGGCGGCAGCACCACGGCGATTTCGGCGGCGCGGAACTTGCCGCCCTCATCCTCGATGGCACGCAGGATGTGCAGCGCCGCGCTCTCGGGGCTGCGGATGAAGCCCATGCCCGCGCAATGCGGGCAGGTGATGAGGGATGCCTCGGTGAGCGAGGGGCGCAGGCGCTGGCGGCTCATTTCCATCAGGCCGAAATGGCTGATCGAGCCCACCTGGATGCGCGCGCGGTCGTTCTTGAGCGAATCCTTCAACTTGCGCTCAACCGCGCTGTTGTTCTTGCGGCTCTCCATGTCGATGAAGTCGATGACGATGAGCCCCGCCAGATCGCGCATGCGCAGCTGCTTGGCCACCTCCTCGGCGGCCTCCAGGTTGGTGCGCAGGGCCGTGTCCTCGATGCTGCGCTCACGGGTGGAGCGGCCGGAGTTCACGTCGATGGCGACCAGCGCCTCGGTCTGGTTGATGACGATGTAGCCGCCCGAGCGCAGCTGCACGATCGGGTTGAGCATGGCGTCGAGCTGGGCTTCCACCTGATAGCGGGCGAATAGCGGCTGGCCCTCGGACCATAGCTGCACCTTCCTGGCGTGGCTGGGCATGAGCATGCGCATGAAGTCCCGCGCGGCCTTGAAGCCCTCCTCACCATCGACCAGCACCTCTTCCACATCGCGCGTGTAGACATCGCGGATGGTGCGCTTGATCAGGCTGGCTTCCTCATAGATGAGCGCCGGGGCCACGGATTCCATGGTGCGCTCGCGGATGTCATCCCACAGGCGGAGCAGGTATTCGCAGTCACGCTTGATCTCGGGCTTGGGCCGGTTGGCGCCGGCGGTGCGCACGATCAGGCCCATGCCATCCGGCACGTCCAGCTCGGCCATGGCCTCCTTGAGGCGGCGGCGGTCCGCCACCGAGGTGATCTTGCGCGACACGCCGCCGCCCGAGGGGGAATTGGGCATGAGCACGGAGAAACGGCCGGCCAGGGAGAGATAGGTGGTGAGGGCAGCGCCTTTGTTGCCGCGCTCCTCCTTCACCACCTGGATCAGCATGATCTGGCGGCGGTGGATGACGTCCTGAATTTTGTAATTGCGCAAAAAGCGCTGGCGCTGGCGGCGCTCACGCGCCTCGGCGGCATCGTCGCCGTCGCCGCCCAGGTTTTCCGGCGGCGGGGCGGCGGGGGATTCGTCGGCATCATGGCCGTTGGCCGGTTCGGCCGCGCCCTCGGCGCCCTCATCAACGCCCTC
>JAKBAQ010000238.1 GCA_021808985.1 Pseudomonadota bacterium | reverse complement strand
TCGCGCGCCGATGCGGTGGCCGTGGCGATGGATGAATGGCGGCTCTGGGGCGGCCGTGTGGATGATTCCGGCGGGGCCGGCTACCACAAGACCCCCGCCACCATGGCCGAGCGCCAGCCCGGCCTGTGGGAGCGTGTGGGCGAATATTGGTGGGAGGGGATGAATGCCGGCACCCATGACGCCACCTATACCGGCAAGCATGATGCGCGGGGCCTGGTGTTTCCCGCCGCCGATGATGGGCGCTATGCGTGGTCGGCGGCGTTTATATCGTATGTGATGCGCATCGCGGGGGCGGGGGCGGCGTTTCCCTATGCGCCGGACCATGCGAAATATATAAACTACGCCGCCCGGGCGGCGCGGGGCGAGGTGAAAAATCCGCTGCTGATCGCCGAAGATCCGGCCAGCTATGCGCCGCGCCTGGGCGACCTTGTGTGTTTTCCGCGCGCGTGGGCGAGCGGCTTGCGCTTTGCGGATTTGCCGGCGGCGGGAAGTTTTCCGGCGCATTGCGCCATTGTGGTGGCGGGCGGGGTGGAGCGCTTAAGCGTGATCGGCGGCAATGTGGATGATGCGGTGACGATGGAGCATCTGCGCACCAACGCCGCGGGGGAGCTGAGCGGCAACCGGGAAAACTGGTTCGTGGTGCTGCGGGTGATGTATCTGCGCTAGATCAATATTGGTTTGGATCGAATCGGCAGATTCGACCCAAACCAATGAAATTGATCGCAAAATTGCTCGCTCACATATAACGAGGGTGTTTTTCATTCAGTGAAAAATACCCTCGAAATCCGCCCCTTTTTTGCAAAAAAGGGGCGGCCCCAAAAAACTTTTGTAAATATTCAAGGGTTGTTAAGACGGTTTTTCAGATGACGTTACGGTAGAGATTCAGCAGGAGCGGCTGATCGAAGACATAGGCGCCATCGGCGCGGCGGCCGGCGGCGAAGAGGGCGCGGACTTGCGCGGTCTCCACATCCTCGCGCTTGATGTTGTTGAAGGTCTGGCCGGTCACGCGGGCGACCATGGCCTCGAAAGTCTCGTAGCGGGGATGCTGGGTGTAGCGGTAGAGCGCCTCGCTGGCGAAGAGGCGGCGCGCGGTGCGGGCCAGTGCGGCCTGCGCGGCGGTGCGGACGATGGTTTCATCATTGAAGGGGCGCATGACGGGGAAATGCGTGCCGGTCATCGCGGGTTCCACCACGCAGAGAAAGCCGGTGGCGGGCTTGAGCACGCGCGCGGCCTCGGTGAGGGCGGCGTCCATCTCGGCCAGGGGGACGTGATGCAGCGAGCGGAAGAAGAACACGCCATCGACGCTTTGCGCGGCCAGGGGCAGTTTTTGCGCCGCGCCCTCGGCGAAGGTGAGGCCGGGGACAGGCGCGGCCTCACGGTTTTTCGCGGCCTGGATGGGGTCTGGCTCCACGGCCAGGACGGTGGCGCCGCGCGCGCAAAGCTCACGCGCCACAAGGCCGGGGCCGCAGCCGATATCGACGAGGCTGAGGCCATCGACCGGCTGCAAGGCGGCGACGGCGGCGATGTCGGAGAGTTCGCCGAGGTCCTGACGTGAGGTTTCCAAAATGAATTGATCCTTGGTTTGAGTGAGGGGATGCTTTACTTCAACGCCGTTTGGCCAAAGAGAATTTTCGCGGATTCCGGCGTGACCGTCGGCGCGGGGTTGATTTCTTTTGCCAGCGCGTAGGCGCGGACCACCGCCGGGCGGGCGGCCATGGCGGTGAACCAGCGTTGCAGATGCGGAAAATCATTCAGGTTCTGCTGCTGGCGCTCATAGGGGACGATCCAGGGGTAGCAGGCCATGTCGGCGATGGAATAATCGCCGGCGATGAATTCACGCCCGGCCAGGCGCTTGTTCAGCACGCCGTAGAGACGGTTGGTCTCCTTGATGTAGCGCTCCATCGCGTAGGGGATGCGCTCGGGCGCGTAGGTGACGAAATGGTGGTTCTGGCCGGCCATCGGCCCCAGCCCGGCCATCTGCCAGTACAGCCATTGCAGCACCTCGTATTTTGCGCGCGGCGCGGCGGGGAGGAATTTGCCCTCTTTTTCAGCGAGATATTCCAAAATGGCGCCGGATTCGAAAATGCTGAGCGGGGCGCCGCCGTCGGCTGGGGCGGTGTCAACGATCGCGGGGATGCGGTTGTTGGGCGCGATCTTCAGGAAATCCGGGGCGAATTGCTCGCCCTTGGAAATGTTCACCGGGATGATTTTATAGGGCGTGCCCGCCTCTTCGAGAAAAATCGTGATCTTGTGGCCGTTGGGCGTGGTCCAGTAGGAAAGTTCGATCATGCGCGGGTCCTTATGCGAGAGACTTGGAAGCCATTTCATAGGTGTTGGGGCTGAGCTTGTGCTTGGCGAGGATGCGCTCGAGCTGCGCCTTCATCAAGCTTTGGCGCGCGGCATCGTAACGGCGCCAGCTGCCCATGGCGGTGGCGAGGCGCGCGGCGATTTGCGGATTGATTTCATCCAGGGTGAGGATGGTGTCGGCCAGGAGACGGTAGCCGGTACCGGTTATCTCGTGAAATTTCGACGGGTTGGCGGCGAAGGCGCCGATGAGCGCGCGCACGCGGTTGGGGTTGCGCAGGTCGAAATCCTTATGCTGGGCCAATGCCTGGACGCGGGCCAGCGTATCGGGCGCGCCGGCGCGGGCCTGCACGGAGAACCATTTATCCAGCACCAGGGCATTGGTTTGCCATTGGGTGTAGAAGCTGGCGAAGGCGTCGTCGCGGCGTTCATCCGCGAGTTCGGCGAGGTTGGTGAGGGCGGCCAGCGTGTCGGTCATGTTCTCGCCGGAGAGGAATTGCGCGCCGGCCAATGTGTTGTCGCCCGCGGCGCAGAGATAGGCGAGCGCCGCGTTCTTGAGGGCGCGGCTGGCGATGGCGTGGCCTGAAATGTCAGACGCCGCGACGGCGGCGAAATGCGCGTAGGCGGCGAAGAATTCCTCGCGCAGCGCCTCGCCCAGGGCCCGGCGGGCGGCCTCGCGCACGAAGCGGATGGCATCGGGATCAACAATGCTCATGGCATCGGCCAGCAGGGTTTCAGCCGGGAGCAACAAGGCTTCGGCGGCGAAGGCGGGGTCACGCGCGGCGTCACGCAGGGTGGCGGCGGTGGCTTCGAGCAGGCCGGCATCGAGCGTGAAGGGCTGGCCCGCCTGGTGCGCCTGCACGGCATCGAGCAGCACCAGCGTGGCGTATTGCTGCAAGGCGTCCCAACGGTTGAAGAGGTCGGTGTCCTTCGCGGCGAGGAAGGCGAGACGCTCGCGGCTTTGGCCTTGCAGTTTCACCGGGGCGGAGAAATTGCGGAACAGCGAGGGGGTGGGCGGCTCACTTATATTATGAAAGGTGAAGCTCTGCTCGGGCTGCGAGAGGATGAGTGTTTGGGTGTGAAGGTCACGCCCCGCGGCGTCGAGCAGGCCCATTGAGACCGGGATGAGGAAGGGTTGCTTGACCGGCTGGCCGGGCGTGGGGGCGGTGTGCTGGCGCAGGGTGAGCGTGTAGGCGCTGGTTGCGGGATCGTAGGATTCAGCGAAGGAGATTTCGGGCGTGCCGGCCTGCTCATACCAGCGCATGATCTGGTGCAGATCAACAGGGCTGGCAGCCTGCATGGCGGCGAAAAAATCCTCGACCGTGGCGGCGCAATTGTCATTACGGGAGATGTAGATGTCCATGCCCTTGCGGAAGGCCTCGCGGCCGATGAGCGTGCGGTACATGCGCACGACCTCGGCGCCTTTCTCATAGATCGTCGTGGTGTAGAAATTATTGATTTCCAGATAGCTCGCCGGGCGGACGGGGTGGGCGAGCGGGCCGGCATCGTCGCGGAACTGGGTGGCGCGCAGGGTGCGCACATCGGAGATGCGCTTGACCGCGGCGGAGAACTGGTCGGCCATGTATTCCTGGTCGCGGAAAACGGTCAGGCCTTCCTTGAGGGAAAGCTGGAACCAGTCGCGGCAGGTGACGCGGTCGCCGGTCCAGTTATGGAAATATTCATGCGCGATGACGCGCTCAACACCCTGGAAATCGGCGTCCGTGGCGGTGGCGGGGCTGGCCAGCACGTAGGCGGTGTTGAAGATGTTGAGGCCCTTGTTTTCCATGGCGCCGGCGTTGAAGT
>JAKBAQ010000237.1 GCA_021808985.1 Pseudomonadota bacterium | reverse complement strand
CTGAAGTCACCGTCGGCGGGGTGGATACTGATGGCCTGTTCTCCAAAACCATGGGCGCGCGCGCGGTGCCGGGGCTGTTTGTCATCGGCGAGGCGGTGGATGTAACCGGCTGGCTGGGCGGCTATAATTTCCAGTGGGCCTGGTCCAGCGGGTTCGCGGCGGGGCAGGCGCTGTAATGCTCCACGTGGAGCATCGCGCGCGCATCCGCTTGTAACTCTATGTTAGTAAAACTTTAAAATACGCCGCCGCCCCATTTTGTGCGGGTTCGGTACGGAAAATCAACGAGTTTTGTATTGCGCGTACCCTTGCGCGCGCAAGGCGCAGGCGGGGCAGGTGCCGCAGCCATGGCCCCATTCATGCAGCTGACCGCGCTCGCCATTGTAGCAGGTGTGGGTTTGGGTGCGGATCAGCTCCACCAGCGCCGCGCCGCCCAGGGTTTCGGCCAGCTGCCAGGTCTGGGCCTTGTCGATCCACATCAGCGGCGTGTGCAGCACGAAATTCGTGTCCATGCCGGTGTTGAGCGCGAGCTGCATGGCTTTCACCGAATCATCGCGGCAGTCCGGATAGCCGGAAAAATCGGTCTCGCACATGCCGCCGATGATGTGGCGCGCCCCCCGGCGATAGGCCAGCATGGCGGCGAAGGTGAGGAAGACGAGGTTTCGCCCGGGGACGAAGGTGGTGGGCAGGCCGGAGGCGGCGAGGGTGATCTCGCTCTCGCGCGTGAGGGCGGATTCAGAGACCTGGCCCAGCACCGCGAGGTCGATCACATGGTCCTCGCCCAGCCGCTCCGCCCAGGCGGGGAAGCTGGCGCGAAGCGCCGCGCGCACCGGCGCGCGCACCGACATCTCGATATTGTGGCGCTGGCCGTAGGTGAAACCAAGGGTTTCGACCGTGGCGAAATTTTCCAGCGCCCAGGCGAGGCAGGTGGTGGAATCCTGCCCGCCGGAGAAAAGAACGAGGGCTTTGCGGTTCTGCTCCATGCGCCTTGAGTCGCCGGATTGGCCGGCGGCGTCAAGCCTCATGCCCGCGCCGTTTACCGCGAAATCGCTTCCGGCACGATGGTTTTGACGATGGTGGCGTCCAGCGCCTCGAACCCCTCATAGTCGATGGTGGCGTAGAGGTCCTTGCGGGTCAGCATCTGGTCCACGCAGTTCTGCGCGCCGCCGTCCTTCATGATGGTCCGGTAGAGCTTCTCCTGCGCCAGCGCCGCGACGCGCAGGCTGGTGACCGGCCAGATCAGCATCTTGTAGCCGAAGGATTCGAACTGGTCCTTGGTGTAGAACGGCGTGCGGCCGAACTCGGTCATGTTGGCGAGCAGCGGCACGCCGGGCATGCGCGCGGCGAACTCGCGGAACATTTCCTCGGTGTTCAGCGCCTCGGGGAAGATCGCGTCCGCCCCGGCTTCCATATAGAGCTTGGCGCGGGCCACGGCGCCGTCCATGCCCTCGGAGGCGGCGGCATCGGTGCGGGCGACGATGTAGAGATGGCGGCGGGCATGCGCGGCGGCGGCGATTTTGGCCGCCATGTCCTGCGGGGAGGCGAGCTTCTTGTCGTTCAGGTGGCCGCATTTTTTGGGCAGGATCTGGTCTTCGAGATGCACGGCGGCGGCGCCGGAATCCTCGAAGGCGCGGACCATGTGCATCACGTTCAGGGCTTCGCCGTAGCCGGTGTCGCCATCAACCAGCACGGGCAGGCCGGAGGCGCGGGTGACCTGCTTGATGAAGAAGCAGACTTCATCAACGGTGATGATGCCGAGATCGGGCAGGCCCATGGAGGCGGTCATCGCGGCGCCGGAGAGGTAGCAGGCGTTGAAGCCGGCGGCCTTGGCCTGCTGCGAGGCGAGGCCGTTATGCGTGCCGGGCAGCGGCAGAATGCCGGGGCGGGCGAGCAGGGCGCGGAAGCGCTCGCCGGCGGGTTGGGTGGGGAGGTCTGATGCGCGCAGATAAGGCATGATGATAATCCCTTGAGAGAAAAAACCCCCGCCGGGTTGCCCTGGCGGGGGGAGCGGTTAGCGTTTCGCCAGGGGCACGAATTCCAGATTCTCCGGGCCGGTGTAATTGGCGGAGGGCCGGATGATCTTGCCGTCGATCCGCTGCTCGATGACATGCGCGCTCCAGCCGGAGGTGCGCGAGATGACGAAGAGCGGGGTGAACATGAGGGTGGGAACGCCCATCATGTGGTAGGAAACGGCGGAGAACCAGTCGAGATTCGGGAACATTTTCTTGATGTCCATCATCACCGATTCCAGGCGCTCGGCGATGTCGAACATCTTGGTGGAGCCGGCCTCATCGGAGAGTTTTTTGGCGACGCGCTTGATGACGACGTTGCGCGGGTCGGCGATGGTGTAGACCGGGTGGCCGAAGCCGATGACGACTTCCTTGTTCGCGACGCGGGCGCGGATGTCGGCCTCGGCCTCGTCCGGGTTGGCGTAGCGCTTCTGGATTTCGAAGGCGACCTCGTTGGCGCCGCCATGCTTGGGGCCGCGTAGGGCGCCGATGCCGCCGGCGATGGCGGAATAAA
Source organism: Pseudomonadota bacterium (assembly GCA_021808985.1). GTDB lineage: Bacteria > Pseudomonadota > Alphaproteobacteria > Acetobacterales > Acetobacteraceae > Acidocella. The sequence continues at coordinate 1,587 of JAKBAQ010000237.1, read as the reverse complement.
TATCGGAGCCGGTGCCGGCGATGACGCGGGCGGCGAAGGTGGAGGCGTTGAACTCATGCTCGGCATAGAGCACCAGCGAGGTGTGCATGGCGCGCACCCAGCTCTCCGAAGGCGCCTTGCCATGCAGCAGGTGCAGGAAATGGCCGCCGATGGAGTCATCATCGGTCTCCACCTCGATGCGCTTGCCGTTGGTGGAGAAATGGTACCAGTACAGCAGCGCCGAGCCCAGCGAGGCCATGAGACGATCGGCGATGTCCTTCGCGCCCGGCTCGTTATGGTCATGCGCCTCGGGCAGGATGGTGCCGAGCGCCGAGACATAGGTGCGCATGACATCCATGGGGTGGGCGCTGGCGGGAATGGCTTCCAGCACGCGCTTCACCGCCGCCGGCAGGCCGCGCAGCGCGCGCAGCTTTTGCTTGTAGGCCTTCAGCTCCGCGGCGTTGGGCAGGGTGCCGTGCACGAGGAGATGCGCGATCTCCTCGAAATCACAGGCATCGGCGACGTCGAGAATGTCATAGCCGCGATAATGCAGGTCGTTGCCGGAGCGGCCGACGGTGCAAAGGGCGGTGTTGCCGGCGGCAACACCTGAGAGGGCGACGGATTTCTTCGGCTTGGGCAGAACGCTTTCGCTCATCTGGTGCGTCCTTTCTCAGAAGATGCCGGGCTTGGAGTCGAGCAGTTCGCCGGCCGGGAGGGCGACGTTCAGGCTGGAGAGTTCGCCGGCGGCGAGCCTGGGCAGGTTCTGCACGGCCTCGAGGAAGCGGTTGCTCTCACGCGCGGTGATGATGCCGTTGGTGAGCTGCTGGAACTTATGGATATAGTCCGCGCGTTCAAAGGGTTTGGCGCCGAGCGGGTGGGCGTTGGCGACGGCCATTTCGTCGACCAGCTTGGAGCCGTCCTTGAAGAGGATTTCGACGCGCGCGCCGAAGGCTTTTTCGGAAATGTCTAGCGTGTGGTAGCGGCGGGTCCATTCCGGGTCTTCAACGGTTTCGATCTTGTGCCACAGGCGCACGGTGTCAGCCCGGCCGGCGCGCTTGGGCGCGTAGGAGGTTTCGTGGTTCCAGAAACCATCCTGCAGGGCGACGGCGAAGATGTACATGATCGAGTGGTCGAGCGTCTCGCGGCTGGCCTTCGGGTCCATTTTCTGCGGGTCGTTGGCGCCGGTGCCGATGACGTAATGGGTGTGGTGCGAGGTGTGGATGATGATTTTCTCGATGGCTTCCACGTTCTCGATGGAATCGCGCATGCGGAAGGCGAGGTCGATGAGGGCCTGGGACTGGTATTCGGCCGAGTGTTCCTTGGTGTAAGTGTCCATGATGGCGCGCTTGGCTTCGCCGGGGGTGGGCAGGGGGACCTGGTACACCGCGTCCTTGCCGCCGAGCAGCCAGGCGATGACGGAGTCCTCACCCTCATAGATCGGGCTCGGCGCGCCCTCGCCGCGCATCACGCGGTCCACCGCTTCGACGGCCAGCTTGCCGGCATGGGCGGGGGCGAAAGCCTTCCAGGAGGAGATTTCACCCTTGCGGCTCTGGCGCGTGGTGAAGGAGACATGCACGGCCTGCTGCACGGCCTGGTAGATGACATCCT
>JAKBAQ010000236.1 GCA_021808985.1 Pseudomonadota bacterium | reverse complement strand
GACAGCTACATGCCATTGGCTGGCGCCATTCCGCTGTTTCTCATGCAGCTTGGCGAGGTTACACCAGGCGGCGTTGGCTCGGGCTTTTACACCATCATCGTATTCGCGCTGTTCTCGGTGTTCGTGGCGGGGCTGATGGTCGGGCGCACGCCCGAATATCTCGGCAAGAAGGTTCAGGCGAAGGAGATCAAACTCGCCATGCTGGGCGTGCTGATCCTCACTTTATTCATCCTGGCGGGGGCGGGTTTCTCGCTGATTACCAAATCCGGGCTTGGTTCTCTCGCCAATGCCGGGCCACACGGCTTGACAGAAATGCTCTATGCCTGGACCTCGGCCACCGAAAATAACGGCAGCGCCTTCGCGGGGCTTTCCGCCGACACCAATCTGTTGGATTACGGCCTGGGTGCGGCCATGCTGTTCGGCCGCTTCGCCTTCATGGTGCCGGTTCTGGCCATCGCCGGTTCGCTCGCGGCCAAGCCACGCCTGCCGGAAAGTGCCGGCACGTTCCCCACCACGGGCCCTCTGTTCATCGGGCTGCTCATCGGCGTGATCATCATCCTCGGCGGTCTGCAATTTCTGCCCGCTGATACGCTCGGGCCGTTGGCCGAGCATTTCCTCCTGCAAGCTGGAAAGACGTTTTAACAATGTCAAAAGCTGATTCCATTTCCCTGTTTGAGTCGAGGATCATCCGCCGCGCGGCGTGGGACTCAATCGCCAAGCTCAACCCCGTCACGCTGATGCGCAATCCGGTGATCTTCGTCACCGAGATTGTCTCCGCCCTCGTCACCGCCGCGGGGATTGAGGCGCTGCTCAAACATCAGCCCGCCGCGTTCCCGCTTATTATCGCCGCGTGGCTATGGCTTACGGTTATTTTCGCCACCTTCGCGGAAGCCGTGGCGGAAGGCCGTGGTCGCGCGCGGGCCGAAACCTTGCGCCGCGCGCGGTCAGACACCATGGCCAAGCTGCTCACCAACCCGCCCAACCGCGCGCTCTACAAGCCCACACCGGCGCCGGATCTGCGCCAGGGTGATATCGTATTGGTGGAAGCAGGCGACATCATCCCTTCAGATGGCGAGGTGATTGAAGGTGTCGCCAGCGTGAATGAAAGTGCCGTCACCGGTGAATCCGCCCCGGTGGTGCGCGAGGCGGGAGGCGACCGTTCGGCCGTAACCGGCGGCACACAATTAGTGTCCGACTGGCTGGTGGTCTGCATCACCGCCGATGCTGGCAGCACCTTTCTGGACCGCATGATCTCGCTGGTGGAAGGCGCGGAACGCCGTAAAACACCGAATGAGATCGCGCTGAACATTCTGCTGGCGGGGCTCACGCTGGTATTTCTCATCGCCGTGGTCACGCTCGTGGGGTTCGGCGCTTATTCCGGCACAAAATTTTCAATTCCCGTGCTGGCGGCGCTGCTGGTCTGCCTTATCCCCACCACCATCGGCGGCTTGCTCTCCGCCATTGGCATCGCGGGCATGGACCGGCTGGTGCGCTTCAACGTCGTTGCCACATCGGGGCGCGCCGTGGAAGCGGCGGGTGACGTGGACGCGCTGCTGCTGGATAAAACCGGCACCATCACCTTCGGCAACCGCATGGCCTCAGCCTTCTATCCGGCGGCGGGCGTGCAGGAGCGTGAGCTGGCGCAAGCCTGCGCGATGGCCAGCCTGGGCGACGATACACCGGAAGGCCGCTCCATCCTTGTGCTGGCGCGGGAGAAATATAACATCACGCCGGAGCGCCCGGCGGATGCCGAGATCATTCCCTTCAGCGCCAATACCCGCATGTCCGGCGTGGACAATGCCGGGCAAAGCTACCGAAAAGGTGCGGTGGATTCCGTGCTGAAGGCGCTGAACACTGAAGGCGACAACGCCTTCGCGGAAGCCGCCACGCGCATTGGCCGCGCGGGCTCCACGCCGCTGGCAGTTTCCGCCAATGGCAGGCTGCTGGGGCTCATCGAGCTGAAGGATATCGTCAAGCCCGGCATCAAGGAGCGTTTCGCGGCGCTGCGCGGCATGGGCATCCGCACGGTGATGGTGACGGGTGACAACCGCGTCACCGCCGCCGCCATCGCCGCCGAGGCAGGGGTGGATGACTACATCGCCGAAGCCACACCGCAGAACAAGCTTGATTATATCAGGAAGGTTCAAAGCGAGGGCCGCCTGGTGGCAATGTGCGGAGACGGCACCAACGACGCGCCCGCATTGGCCCAGGCGGATGTGGGTGTGGCGATGCAGACCGGCACCCAAGCCGCGCGCGAGGCCGGCAACATGGTTGATCTCGACAGCGACCCCACCAAGCTGATCGAAATCGTGGAAATCGGCAAGCAATTGCTGATCACGCGCGGCGCGCTCACCACCTTCTCCATCGCCAACGATATTTCGAAATATTTCGCGATCCTGCCTGCGATTTTCGTGAGCACCTACCCGCAGCTCGGCGCGTTGAACATCATGCATCTGCACAGCCCGCAAAGTGCCATCCTCTCGGCAGTGATCTTCAATGCGCTCATCATCGTGGTGCTGGTGCCGCTGGCACTGAAGGGCGTGAAGTTCCGTGCCATCGGTGCCGCGGCACTGCTGAAGCGCAACCTGCTGATCTACGGGCTGGGCGGCATCATCGCGCCGTTCGCTGGCATCAAGCTTATCGACTTGGCTCTCGGCCTGTTTTGAAAAAGGTTTTTCCCATGCTTCGTGATATCCGCCCAGCTTTTTCGTTAGTCGTGCTCTTTACGCTCTTTCTGGGCTTTCTCCTGCCGGAAGCCTTCACCGGCGCCATGCAGCTTGCCTTGCCCTGGCAGGCCAATGGCTCCCTGCTGAAAAACAACGGCGAAATCATCGGCTCCGCCTTGATCGGCCAGAACTTCACCTCCCCCCAATATTTCCAACCTCGCCCTTCGGCTCTGGACAAGCCGTATGACGCCGCCACCTCCGGCGCCTCCAATCTCGGCCCCACCAGCGCCGCGCTGCAAACCGCCATCAGGCAGCGTGTGGCGGCATACACCAAAGCGTTCGGCCCTGGCCCTGTGCCCGCTGATGCCGTCACCGCTTCCGGCTCTGGGCTGGACCCTGATATTTCGCTGGCCAATGCGCTGCGCCAGGCCCCCGCCGTGGCCGCCGCGCGGCATCTGCCGGCCACCGCGGTTACGTCCCTGGTGGAAAAGCTGGCGCATCACGCCTTCCTCGGAATCATCGGCACCAGCCATGTGAACGTGCTGGAACTTAACCTTGCGCTGGATCATCCACCCGCCACATAAAGCCGCATGGCACCCCAGGATGATGGCCGCCCAGACCCGGATGCGCTGCTGGCCAGCGCGGAACGGGGGCAGCGCGGCCATCTGAAAATCTTTCTTGGCGCGGCGCCTGGTGTCGGCAAAACCTGGGAGATGCTGGACGCCGCCCATGCCAAGCGCCAGCGCGGGCTGGACGTAGTGGCCGGGCTGATCGAAACCCATGGCCGCGCCGGCACCCTGCAAAAAATCGGCGAACTTGAGGTTCTGCCACGGCACGCCGTGCCGTATCGCGGCCAAACGTTGGAGGAGTTCGACCTCGACGCCGCCCTGGCCCGCCACCCGCAATTGCTGCTGGTGGACGAGCTGGCCCACACCAACGCCCCCGGCCTGCGCCACGCCAAACGCTGGCAGGATGTGCAGGAACTGCTGGAAGCAGGCATCGATGTGTGGAGCACGCTGAACGTGCAGCATCTGGAAAGCCTGAACGACCAGGTGGCGCGCATCACCGGCATCCGGGTTGGCGAAACCATCCCGGACACCGTGCTGGACATGGCCGATGAGATCGAACTGATCGACCTGCCGCCTAATGAGCTGCGCGCCCGTCTGCAGGAAGGCCATATCTACCGGCCGGACGTTGCGGCCAGGGCGCTGCGGGATTTCTTCCGGGAAGGCAATCTCGGCGCGCTGCGCGAAATGGCGTTGCGCCGCGCCGCACAGCGGATCGACCGGGACGTGACGCAATATATGCGCCTGCGCGCCATTCCCGGCCCCTGGCCGGTGGCGGAGCGCGTGCTGGCCCTGGTGGGGGCCGATGCCTCGGCCGGAAACGTCGTGCGCCACGCCGCACGGCTGGCGGAAGCCCTGCGCGCCCCGCTCACCGCCTTTCATATCGAACGCGCCAACGACGATGCCCGCGTGCAGGCGGCGCT
>JAKBAQ010000235.1 GCA_021808985.1 Pseudomonadota bacterium | reverse complement strand
CCCGCCAGCTCGCCAAAACCGGCCGCGTCTTCAGCCGCGCCATCATCGCGCTGGAGCGCATCGGCGAATGCTGGCTCGAGCAACCCAGCGTGGCCGACGCCCCCGGCGCCATCGCCCCCGCAACCCCCGCCCGGCGCATCGCCTTCCGCAATGTCGGCTTCGCCTACAAGCCCGGCCGCGAGGTGCTGCACAACATCTCCTTCACCCTGGAAGCCGGCCGCGCCACCGCCCTGGTCGGCGCCACCGGCTCGGGCAAAACCACCATCGCCAGCCTCATCCCCCGCTTCTTCGACCCCGCGGCCGGCGCCATCCTGCTCGACGGCGCCGACATCCGCACCCTCCCGCTCGCCTATCTGCGCCAGCAGGTCACGCTGGTTCTGCAGGAGCCCGTCCTGTTCCAGGCCACGGTGTGGGAGAACATCGCCTACGGCAAACACGGCGCCGGGCGCGAGGAGGCCATCGCCGCCGCGCGCGAGGCTGGCGTGGCGGACCTCATAGCCAGCCTGCCCGAAGGTTTTGAAACCCAGGTGAGCGAGCGCGGCCAAAGCCTCTCGGGCGGCCAGCGCCAATGCGTCGCCATCGCGCGCGCCATGCTCAGCGACGCCCCCATCGTCATCCTCGACGAACCCAGCAGCAGCCTCGATTCAAACACCGAACGCCAGATCATGCAGGCCCTGCAAAAACTCACCCGCCAGCGCGCCGCCCTCATCATCGCCCACCGCCTGGCCACGGTCATGAGCGCCGATGAAATCCTGGTACTCGAGCAAGGCCGCATCGTCGAGCGCGGCCAGCACGGCGCGCTGCTCAAATCCAACGGAGTCTACCAAAAACTATGGCACTCACTGCATGGCGAGCCCGCGCCAGCACCCCTGCGGCTGGTCAGCCCATGAACCGCCGCCAATCCCTCGCGCGCCGCCTGGCCCTCCCCCTCACCATCGCCGCCTGCCTCGCGGGCGGCGCCGCCCTGGCCGACCCCTGGATTCCCCCCGCCGGGTCCGGCATCGCCAAAGCCGAGGTCCGCCTCTACACCGCTGACCGGCACTTCCCGCACAGCCATTTCGGCACCAGCACCACCCCCGCCTCCAAGCTCAGCCTCACCCAGTTCCGCCTCACCGGCGCCACCGGCCTCGGGCATGACCTCTCTCTCGAATACGACCTGCGCGTCGCCAGCACCCGCCTGTCGCATCTGGGCGCGGCGCACACCAGCACCGGCCCGCAAGACCAGGAAATCGGCCTGAATTACGGCCTGACCCAAACCCCCGCCTTCGCCGATTCTCTCACCTTCAACCTCATCGCCCCCACCGGCGCCGCCAAGCCCCCGCCAGCACTTGGCACCGGCCGCTGGGCCGTGGAACCAGACGCGCAATTCGGCCTGCGCCAGGGCCCCCTCAGCGCCACGCTCATCGCCGGCCCGCGCGTCTTTCTCGATGGCGGGGCCACGCAGCTGCGCGCCGAGCTCGACCTCTTCGCCAGCGCCACCCCGCGCATCGCCCTCACCGGCACGGTCTTCTTCGTCAACACGCTGCAGCGGCAGCGCCTCTTGCCCCCCGCCGACCAGGGGGAAATCTACAACCTGTTGCGCCTCGGCATCGGCGCGCAATACCGCCTCACCGCCACCCTGCGCCCCTTCATCGAATATGAGGCCGACATCGCCGGAAAATCCATCCATGCCGGCCAGCGGATCACCATCGGTGTCGCGTTCCGTTACTAACACGCCCGCCCCCACGGGGCTCGCCCTGGCCCGCCACGGCGCCACGGCGTGGACCCTCGCGGGCCGCTACCAGGGCCGCGCCGACCCCCCGCTTTGCCCGCAAGGCCTGGCCGAGGCCGCCACCCTGGCGGAAGCCCTGCGCGCCCACGCCATCGGCCAGATCGTCTCCAGCCCCCTGCAACGCGCCCGCCAGACCGCCGCCATCCTCGCCGCATCCGCCAACCTCCCCGCCCCAGCCACTGACGTCAATCTGTCCGAAATCAGCTACGGCGCCTGGGAAGGGCTGACCCAGCCCGAGGTCAAATCCGCCTGGCCCGCCCTGCTGCGCGCATGGAAGCACACGCCCGAGAGCGTCCAGTTCCCGGGCGGTGATTCTCTGGCCAGCCTGCGCCAGCGCGTGCGCGCCGCCCTCGCCGCCTGGCGCCCCACGGCGCGCGCCCAGGGCGTGCTGCTGGTCACCCACGCCATCTGGATCAAACTGGCCCTTATCGAATCCGGCCAGCTCCCGCCCGCAAACTTCCGGCATTTCCCGGTGCCCACCGGCACCCTGTTCTGGCTCCCCAGCCATTTTCCCACCCCACCCCACTCGGAGATCTCAGCATGCGTATAACCATGATCGGCGGCGGCTATGTCGGGTTGGTATCCGGCGCCTGCTTCGCCTCCCTCGGCGCCGACGTCACCGTCATTGAAGCCGACCCCAACCGTATCGACGCCCTGCGCAAGGGCATCCTGCCCATCTTCGAGCCCGGCCTCGACGATCTCGCCGCCGCCCACCACGCCGCCGGTCGCCTGCGCTTTGTTGACAATATCAGCGCCGTCGCCGGGGCTGACATCGTCTTTCTCGCCGTCGGCACCCCCACCCGCCGTGGCGACGGCCATGCCGACCTCTCCTTCATCTTCGACGCCGCCAGCCAGCTCGCCCCCTGCCTGAGCGGCCCCACCGTCCTGGTCACCAAATCCACCGTCCCCGTCGGCACCGGCCGCCGCCTCATGGCCCTCATGGCCGAGCGCCGGCCAGACCTCGCCATCGCCATCGCCTCCAACCCTGAATTCCTGCGCGAAGGCAACGCCATCAAGGATTTCATGCAGCCCGAACGCATCGTCATCGGCACTGAAAGCCCAACCGCCGCCAGGCTCCTCGCCGCCCTTTACGCACCGCTCACCCGCGCGGGCGCCCCCCTGGTCCATACCGGCCTCGAAACCGCCGAGCTGATCAAATACGCCGCCAACTCCTTCCTCGCGATGAAAATCTCCTTCATCAACGAAATGGCCGACCTGTGCGAAAAACTCAGCGCCAATGTCGATGATCTCGTCACCGGCCTCGGCCTCGATTCACGCATCGGCCCCCGCTTCCTGCAACCCGGCCCCGGCTTCGGCGGCTCATGCTTCCCCAAGGACACCCAAGCCCTCGTCCGCATCGCCCAGGATGCCGGCGCCCCCACCCGCCTGGTTGAAACCGTGGTCGCCGTCAACGACGCCCGCAAAGCCGCCATGGCCAGCCGCATCATCGCCGCCTGCGGCGGCTCGGTGCGCGGCCGGCGCATCGCCATCCTCGGCCTCACCTTCAAGCCCGGCACTGATGACATCCGCGACTCCCCAGCCCTTGGCATCATCCACCGCCTGGTTGACGAAGGCGCGCACATCACCGCGCACGACCCCATGGGCATGAACCACGCCCGCTTCCACCTCCCGGCGCGGACCCAGCTCTGCGAAACCGCCGAAATGGCCCTGCGCGAGGCCGACGCCACCGTCATCGTCACCGAATGGCCAGAATTCGCCGCGCTCGACCCCCAGGTCATGCGCGGCCTGATGCGCGGCAAAACGGTCATCGACCTGCGCAACATCCTCTCCGCGCAAGCCCTGTGCACTGCCGGGCTGGACTATCTCGCCATCGGCCACGCCCCCGCCCGCGCCCTCCGCGAGCCGCCTCTGCGCGCCTGCGCCAGCTAGAGCAATATTCACTTGCGCGCTCAAATATAACGAAGGTGTTTTAACCGTCTCTTCAAAAAATATTAAGGATAATTCTCAAAAGTTCTTTTTTGTCCCGCAAAAATTTTTAAAAATTTCAATTTTTACAAGAAAAATTGTTTAAAGCAGCCCCACCACCCACACATCGGCTGATTTCAGCTTCACGAAGTATTTATTACGAAACGTATTTCCACCCAGCCGCCTTGCGTGATTAGAGGAGCCCTCACAATCCGCCGCCGTCACAAGAGGGCGCGGGATGCTGCCTTTTTTCCGCAATATGTTTCCGGAGCTGCAGGATGTCACAAACCGTTACTTTTTCATTCACGTCCCCTTCCGGCCAAATTGACACCCTGACCGTTACGGAGAGCACCACCGCAACGAATGTCCAGGGAGCAGGTACGGGTTACGCCGTCAGCGCCATCTCAGGCTCCATCGGCGGCACGGCGATCACCGGCGAGGTCGGCACCGGCGGCAGTGTCCAAACCCACACATTAGATCGGA
>JAKBAQ010000234.1 GCA_021808985.1 Pseudomonadota bacterium | reverse complement strand
GGAAAGCCTGGCGCGGTTGCGCGCGGTTATCTGAGGCTCCCCCGCTGCGGGCAGCGGGGGAATGGCGGTTCAGAAATCAGCCGGGGTGCAGCTATGGCCGGCGGCCTGAAGCTCGGTGCAGAAATGCGCGGCGGCGAGCTTGTTCTGGAAGCCGCCGACACGCAGGCGGTAGAAGGTTTTGCTGCCGAGGGTGACAGGCGTGATCTGCGGGGAGCGGCCGGCGAACAGAGCCGGGGAGGATTGGGTGAGATCCGACCAGTCACGCTTCGCGTCAGTCCGGGAATTGAGCGCGCCGAGCTGCACCGCGGCGGTGGCCGGGGTGATGACGGGGGCTGAAGGCTGAGGCGGCGCGCTGGATGCGGCCATGAGGACGGGCTGTGGCGCCGGTGTGGGGGCTGGCGGCGGCGCGGCGGCGGCCAGCGGGGTTGGCGGCGGCACGGGCTTTGCCGGGGCCGGAGCGTTGGCCGCCTGCGGCGCGGGTGTGGCGGGGGTGTTGGACGCAAGCGGTGCGGGTGTTGCTGTTTCGCCTGCCTGCGGCAGGGGGGTGGCGGTGACCGGAACGGGTGCCGGCACCTGCTGGACGGTGGGCGGCGGCGGCGCGGGCGGCGGGACGGACTGGGACTGCGCGATGAGGCTGGAGAAGCCGGCGAGGGCTGTGTTCACCTGATCAGGGGGCATGTCGATCGACAGGATCTGGCGGGCTTGATCGGGACGGCCGGAGGCGACCAGGGCGACGGCGTAGTCCTCGCGGATTTTGGGCGTGGCCTGGGTGCTGGTGGCGAGCGGGCCGAGATATTGCAGGGCCTCGGGGCCGTTGCCGGACAGAGCCAGGGAGAGGCCGAGATTGACCTCGGCGGCGGTGAGGCTTGGGTCAGCCAGCAGGGCTTTCTGGTAGGGGTCGACCGCGCCGGCGAAATTGCCTTGCAGGTCTCGCGCGATGCCGAGATCGTTCAGGGCGGCGGCGTTGCCCGGATCGTCCTGTATGGCGCGCAGGAAGGCGAGCTCGGCGGCGTGGGGGTCGGTTTTCAGCAGGCAGCGCCCCTGCCCTGTTTCCGCTTCGGCGGCCTTGGGGTCGTGCTGGAGGGCGAGCTGGTAGGCGGCGACGGCGGCGGGGCAACGGTCCAGCGCGTAATAGGCGTCGCCCTCATGCTCGAGCGCCTCGACATTGCCGGGGCTGCTGGAGAGGATGGACTGGCTGACCGAGAGCGCCATGTTGGGGTCGCCGCCGGCCAGCGCGGCGTCGGCGACGTTAAGGGTGTTCGCGCCGATCTGCGCGTTCGCCACCGCGTTGTTGGCGGGGCTTTGCTGCGCGCAGGAAGCCAGCAGCAGCACCGGCACCAGCCACATGGGGCCCGGCCGTTTCAGCGCTGCCTTGAATTCGGCTATCTCGAACAATCCGGCTCTGTGAAAAATTTTCATGGTTTACTCTACTTTTGCCCGTGCAGGGTCGCCAAGACATTGATCATCGCCGGGCCCGCCACGACCAGAAAAACGCACGGCAATATGAAAAGGATCATCGGGATGGTCATGAGGGTGGGCAGGCGGCCGGCGCGTTCCTCGAAGCGGATGAGGGCCTCCTGGCGAAGCTCGGCCGAGAGCGTGCGCAGGGCCTGGGTGAGCGGCGTGCCGTAATGCAGGGATTGGATCAGCGTCGTCGCCAGGCGTTTCAGCGGATCCAGCCCGGTGCGCTGGCCGAGCGCTTCCATCGCCTGGCGCATGTCAGAGCCGATCTGCAATTCGCGGGAGGTTTGGGTCAGCTCTTTCGAGAGGGCGGGGTTGAGGCCCTCCATCTCCTGCGCGACGCGGGCCAGGCCGGCTTCCAGGGCGAGGCCGGCATCGGCGCAGATCACCATCATGTCCAGCGCGTCGGGGACGCCGACTTCAACCTGCTTGAGGTGGCGGGTGCGGATGTTGGTTGCGATCGTCTCCGGCAGGAGCAGGCCGACGATGGCGGCGCCGCCGAGCTTGACCACCATCCACAATATGCCGCTGCCGATGCCGCGCATGGCGAAAAAGGCCACCACCGGCAGCAGCAGCCCGAGCGCGATTTTGGCGCCGATGAACAGGCCCAGCCCGCGCCCGCCGCGAAAGCCGGCGCCTTCGAGGGTCGCGGTCATCTCCGCCAGGGTTTTGCCGGAGAGCAGGCCGCTGCGGGCGATGAACATGCCAAAGGAGGAAAGCAGGCGCAGCAGCAGCGCGCCCTCGGGCTTGACGGCCTCGGGCTGCTGCGACTGGCCGCCTGACTTGACGAATTCGATACGGCTGGCGATGCGCCCGGAGCGGGCAAGCTCATTGGCCAGGTAGAAGCCCGCCACGGCCACCAGGATGAACAGAAAGACGATGGCCATGAAGATGTATGTTTGGGTCATGGATCGCGCTACTTCAGGACGTTGCTGATCATGTATTGGATGGTGCCCATGCCGATGCCCATGAGCAGGATGGCAACACCCAGGACCGACTCACCGCTCTTGGTGGCGAAGAGCATGGTAATGTAGGGGCGCTGCATCACGAAGATGGCGGCGCCGGCGACAAAGGGCAGCACCGAGAGAATCAGCGCGCTGGTGCGGGCCTCGGCGGTGAGGGCGTAGCCGCGCGCCTTGAGGCCGACGCGCTTGCGGATCACCTCGGCCAGGGTTTCCAGCGTTTGCGTGATGCCGCCGCCGGAGCGGGCCTGCAGGGTGAGCGCGGTGGCGAAAAACTGGTATTCGGTGAGCTTGATGCGCTGCGAAAGCTCACGCAGGGAGACATCGAGCGGGATGCCGATGGAGACCTTATCGGCCAGAATATTAAACTCGGTCTTGGTCGGCTCCTGCGCGTCACGCGCGACGGTGCGCAGGGCCTCGCCGATGGGAATGCCGACGCGCACGCAGCGCACGATGGTGTTCAGCGAGTCGGGGAACTGCTCCAGCAGCTTGGCGTTGCGGCGGTTGGTGAACCAGTTGAACACGAACTTGGTGAGCACCAGCCAGATGACCGGAGAGGCGAGATAGGTGAGCAGGAAAATGATGACCGTGTCGCCGCTGAGCGGGTGCGAGGCCATTATGATGATGACGATGGTGAGGGCCAGGGTGAGCGGCGGGACCAGCCACCATTTGATGGGGTAGGTTTCGGCCTGGCTCAGATCTACCCCGATGAAGCCGGCGGCGCGCTCCTTGAGCGCCTGGACCCGCGAGACCTTGTGGGTGAGCGAGATTTCCTCGACCACGGGCTTGAGCGGCCGGTCTCCCGGGGCGACGACATCCTGCACGCGCATTTGCAGCTTCTGCTGCCGGTCGTAGCTTTGCAGGATTGAAACCAGCAGGACGCCCGCCAGAGCCAGCAGGACGATGATGATGGCGAAGAGAAAGATGAGTTCGTTGATGATCATCCGATGTCATCCAGCGCGGCCATCCAGGACCGGTCCAGCCCGAAATATTGCAGGCGCTCATGGAAGGCGGAACGGATGCGGCTGACCTCGTAACGGCCGGTGAGCTTGCCGGTGGCGGTTTCGCCGGTGACCTCGAACTTGAAAATATCGTTGAGCAGCTGGGTCTCGCCTTCGATGCCCGCGATCTCGGTGACCTGGGTGACGCGCCGGCCGCCGTCGCGCTGGCGCTCCACCTGCACGATGATGTTGACCGCGGCCACCACCTGCGTGCGGATGGCCTTCGGCGAGAGGCCCATGCTCGACATCTGGACCATGTTCTCGATACGGGCCAGCGCGTCACGCGTGTTGTTGGCGTGAATGGTGGACATCGAGCCGTCATGGCCGGTGTTCATGGCCTGCAACATGTCAAACGCCTCGGCGCCGCGGACCTCGCCGATGATGATGCGGTCTGGCCGCATGCGCAGGGCGTTGCGCACGAGGTCACGCGCGTTGACCTCGCCCTTGCCCTCCAGGCTGGCGGGGCGGGTTTCGAGCCGCACGACGTGCGGCTGCTGGAGTTGCAGCTCGGCGGCGTCCTCCACGGTGACGACACGCTCCGCCGGGTCGATGAAGCGGCTCATCGCGTTCATCATGGTGGTTTTGCCGGAGCCGGTGCCGCCGGAGACGATGATGTTGAGCCGGGTGCGGGCGGCGATTTCCAGGATGCGGGCGATGGGCGGGGTGAGCGAGCCGAATTGGATCAGCTTTTCGAAGTCGATCGGCTTTTTGGAGAATTTACGGATGGAGAGCGAGGGGCCGTCGATCGCCAGCGGGGGG
>JAKBAQ010000233.1 GCA_021808985.1 Pseudomonadota bacterium | reverse complement strand
GGCGCAGAATGCCGTCGCGCAGGAGGAAATGGTGGCGCAGGGCGGCGGCGGCGTGCAGGCCGAGCAGCGCGATGATGAGGAATGCCAGCCGGGTATGCACGAAGGTGGCTATGGAATCAGCCAGCTTATTGCCCGCGAAGCCGGCGAGGCCGGGGAAATTGGGCCAGGGAACCAGGCGGAAGAGCACGGTGGGGATATGGTAGGGCGAGACGGTGACCTCGGCCCAGCCGGTGAGCGGGATGGCGAACATCAGCGCATAAAGCAGCCAATGCGTGGCCTCGGCGGCGAGGCGCTCCAGCGGCGGCATGGCGGTCGGCAGGGCGGGCGGGCGGTTGGCCAGGCGCCAGGCGAGGCGCAGGAAGACCGCCAGCAGCACCGTGATGCCGATGGATTTGTGCAGTTGGTAGAGCTGGAATTTAAGGCCGATGGGGATGGAGAGATGCGTCATGGCCAGGCCCATGACGATCTGCGCCAGGATGCCCAGCGCGATCATCCAGTGCAGGATGATCGCGACCGTGCTGTAGCGTTTTGCCGCCACGGGCTTACTTGACGAAAGCCGCGCTGATGATGAGCGTGACATCATTGCCGATCAGCGGGATGTAGGTTTTCTGGTTGAAGTCGCTGCGCTTGAGGTGACCGGTGGCGTTGAAGCCGACGGTGTATTGCTTGGTGAGCATGTTCACGCCCGAGGCGTTGAAGGTGACATCCAGGGTTTCGGGCCGGGTGACGCCGTGGAAGGTCAGCTCGCCGGTGACTTTGGCGGTGTCATGCCCGGTGCGGACGATTTTTTCGGACTTGAACGCGATGGTCGGGTATTTGGCGGTGTCGAACCATTCCGGGCTGTTCAGCTCGCCATCCAGCTTGGTGTTGCTGGTGGAGACGGTGTTGGCGGGGATTGTGATGTCAAACGAGCTGGAGGACAGCGCCTTGGGGTTGAGATTGAGCGTGCCCGAGACGTTGGTGAACTGGCCGTACCAGGTGGTGAAGCCCATGTGCGAGACCGCGAAGAGTACGCGCGTGTGGGTGGGCTCGACCGTGTAGGCCGCTGCGGGAACGGCGGCGGGGTTGGTGTTGAGCGGGGGGATGCTCTGCGCGTGAGCAAGGAGGGGAGCGGCGAGAATTGCCGCGCCGAGCGCCAGGGTTTTAATGTTCATGTGTGTAAGCTTTCGTGGTTCAGGCGGCCAGGGCGGCGATTTGCGCCTGGGCGGCGGCGATGGCGGCGGGCTTGAGGTCTGGCACGGCCACACCCTCGGCGCGGATGATGGTGACATCGGTGAGGCCGATGAAGCCGAGCGTGGCTTTCAGCAGGGTTTCCTGATGGTCGAGGAAGGCGGTCGGCGAGCCGGCGCTGTGTACGCCGCCGCGCGAGGAGGCGATGTAGACCTTCTTGCCGGCCGGCAGCAGCCCGACGGGAACGCCGGCTTCGGTGTATTTGAAGGATTTGCCGGCGACGAGCATACGGTCAATCCAGCTTTTCAGCTGAGTCGGCAGGCTGAAATTATACATTGGCGCGCCGATGACGATGATGTCGGTGGCGAAGAGTGTTTCAAGATAGGCGGCGCCGGTGGCGATATCGGCCTGCACGGCGGTATCGGCCGGGGGGTGGCCGAACATGGCGCCGATATGCGCGGGCGAGAGATGCTGCAGGGGCTGCCGCGCCAAGTCAAGATAGGTGACATCAAGCCCTGGATGCAGGGTTTTCTGCTGCGCGACGATGCCGGCGGTGAGGCCGCGGGAGACGGAGTTGTCGCCGAGGACGCTGGAGTCGATATGTAAAAGCTTCATGGTGGAATCTTTCAGAGTGGTTTGATGGCGCCGATATAGGCTTTTCAAACTACTCTCGAAAGACTATACATTTTAATAGATAGTATCTTAAATACAGATAGATTGGACGGCCACGATGCTCGACAGTGTCTCCTTCGACCAGCTCCGCTGTTTTATAGCCGCCGCCGAGGAAGGCAGCTTTTCGGCCGCCGCGCGGCGGTTGCACCGGGCGCAGTCGGTTGTCAGCCAGACCATATCCGGCCTGGAGGCGCAGCTGGGCGTGACGTTGTTTGAGCGCTCCGGGCGCTATCCGGTGCCAACCGAGGCGGGACGGCTGCTGCTGGCGGATGCGCGGGCGGTGACGCAGACGCTCAATGCCCTGAAAGCCCGCGCCAAGAGCATGGCCTCGGGTGTGGAGCCTGAGCTTTCGGTGGCGATTGACGTGATGTTCCCCATGGCGGTGCTGACGCGGGCGGCGGCCTCGTTTGGCGAGCGGTTTCCCGCGACGCCGCTGCGGATTTATGTGGAGGCGCTGGGCGGGGTGGCGAAGGCGGTGCTGGATGGGCAGTGCCAGCTGGGCGTGATCGGCACGCTGCCGCTGAACGTGCCGGAGCTGGTGAGTGAGCGGCTGCTGGGGGTGAAGATGGTGTTTGTGGCCGCGCCCACCCACCCGCTGGCGCAAATTGCCGGGCCGGTGCCCGAATGCGAGCTGGCCCGGCATGTGCAGCTGGTGCTGACCGACCGCACCGAGCTTTCACGCGGGCGGGAGTTTCGCGTGATGTCTCCGCGCAACTGGCGGCTGGCGGATTTGGGCGCGAAACATGCGTTTTTGCTGGCCGGGCTGGGCTGGGGCGGCATGCCGCTGGCGATGGTGGCGCGCGATATCGCCGAGGGGGCGCTGTGCGAAATACGGGTGGAGGATGAGCCGGACGGGCGGGAGATTATGACAATGTCAGCCGCGTACCGCGCGGGGATGCCGCCGGGGCCGGCGGGGCGCTGGTTCGTGGAGCAGCTGAAACTGTTCGCCACGGAGAATACCGGGAACGTGCCGGCGCAAAGCGGGGTGGCAGGCTGATTGAGGGCGGCCACGGCCTGGTTATTTCAGCCAGGGTGGGTTTGGCGGCTATTGCGTGCCGCCGCCCCTGAAATTGGGCTTGCGCTTCTCCATGAACGCCACCAGCCCTTCATGCGCGTCCGGGTGGGTGGTTTCGTAATTCAGGACATAGGCCGCCTCCAGATGCAGGCCTTGCGGCAGGGGGCCGTTGAGCCCCTGATTGACGAGGTATTTGATGGCCTTGCGGCTGGAGAAGCTTTTCTCCAGCAGGTTCGCGGTTAACGCCGCCAGGGCTGATGCGAGGTCTGCCGCCGGCACAGCGCGGGTGACCAGACCAAGCTCGGCCGCCTGCGCGCCGGTGATGAAACGCGCGGTCAGCAGCAGGTCCATCGCGCGCAATTTGCCGATCAGCCTTGGCATGCGCTGTGTTCCGCCGGCGCCGGGGAGCAGGCTGAAATTCAGATGGCCGTCAGAGAATTTGGCCTCCGCGCTGGCCAGAACATAGTCGCAAGCCAGGATCAGCTCGATGCCGCCGGCGACGCAGAGCCCTTCCACAACCGCGATGACCACCCGGCTGGAGGCTTCCAGCCGCTCCAGCAGGCCGCGCAGCCGGTTGCCGATTTGCAGCATCCAGTTCTGGTCCTGGTGCGAGGCCACCGCTTTTTTCAGATCGCCCCCGGCGGAAAATGCCCGCCCTGCCCCGCGCAGCACAATCAGCTCAACCGCCGGGTCCGCCTCCAGCGCATCCAGCGCGCCGTGCAGGTCGTTCACCATGTCATAATCAAGCGGGTTGAGCTCTTGCGGGCGGTTTAGCGTGATTGTGCCGATGCCGGCGGCTTTTTCCACCAGAACATTCGCGAAGTCTGCCATGTTGTCTCCCGTTGTTTGAGCAAGAAGCCGGCTTTTGAAGGGGGTGGGGTGGAAAAGCCTGCCGGCGGCTTGGGGCTTTGGAAAAAGCCTGGAGCTTTAAAATCTCACGACTGCCTGACCCTTGATTTTGACCTGCCCGTGCTGGTTTTGGACAGAAAGGTCCAGGGCGCAGGTTGAATCCGCGCGGATTTCAGTGATTTTGCCGTGGCAGGTGAGCGCATCGCCAAGATTAACGACATCGGTGAAGCGCGCTGAGAGCGAGAGCAGGTTTTGCAACGCGAAACGATCTGTAACCGCGCGGCCCATGAAGGCCATGACCAGCAGGCCATGCGCGATGACATCGGAGAAACCCATGGAGCGGGCGTTTTCCGTATCAAGATGCACCGCCGCATGGTCGCCGGATGCGGCGGCGTAGGCGTTCAGCATTTCAAGGCTGACCGGCGGCAGGTGGAGCACGGGAATGTCATCGCCGGTGTGGGGCGTGTTGGGGATTTTGCTCAACTCCGT
>JAKBAQ010000232.1 GCA_021808985.1 Pseudomonadota bacterium | reverse complement strand
ATGCTGCAGGTGATGGCCACCATCACGCAGGGCGGGTTTACCAAGGTCGCGTTGCTGGCGCAGCAGCCGGGCGCGGGCAAGTAGCCCGGACGGAGAGGGGATAGCATTTTGGATCGGGATATGCGCCGCAGCGCGCTGATCTCATTTGGCGTTCATCTGGCCATTGTGGTGGCGGCGATCATTTCGCTGCCGCCGATGAAACTGCACTCATCGGCCGATGATAGCGTGAGTGTTGATCTGATCGGCCCCTCCGCGCCGCAGGAGGCGATGCAGGCCGGCAAGGTGGCGGCGCCGGCCAATACGCAGACCGTCGATAAATCGGCGCTGGCGATGAAGCAGCCGAAGCCGCAGCCGATTCAGGCGCCGCCGCCGCCGCCACCGCCGCCGCCGCCTTCGCCCAACCAGCAGGCGGCGGCCAAGCCGCCTGCGCCAGCGCCGCCGCCACCGCCGCCAGCGCCGAGCCCGAATGCGCCGCCGCTGCCCCCGCCGCCGCCGCAGCCGCCCAAGCCGGTGACGAGCACGGTGGTGCAGCCGAAGCTGCCAATGCCGCCAGTGCCCCAGCCGCCGGCGCCGGCGCAGAGCCCGACGCACCAGCAGCATATCGTGAAAACGCCGGCGCCGCTGAGCAAGAGCGTGCTCAACACGCTGCTGAAGCTGGAGGCGTTGCAGCAGCAGACCACGCCGCCGACGGCGCGCTATAATCCTGACCAGGGCGGCGCGCCCAATGGCGGGGGCAGCAAGCAGAGCACGGCCAATTCCGGGCTGACCGGGGCGGACCGCTCGGCCATCGGCAACCATGTGCGGCCATGCTGGAATGTTGATGCCGGGGCGCCGGGACTCTCGACCTTCAGCGTGAACCTGATGGTGACGACCGACCCGACCGGGACGGTGCGCGAGGCCGTGGTGGCGCCGCAGGACCAGAGCAAGCTCGGCGACCCGATTTTCGCCGCTTTCGCCAATGATGCCATCAACGCGGTGATGAACGTGCAATGCGCGACGTTGCCGCTGCCCTCCTATATGCTGGGCAAGAATCAGACCTTCCTGTTCAATTTCACGCCGTAAGGGGGCCCCATGACGCGTTCCAGATTTACCTTACTATCCCGCCGTGGCGTGCTTGGTGTTGGCGCGGCCTCGGCGCTGGCGCCGGGCGCGTTCGCGCAGAGTGTTCTGGGCGGGGACGCTGATACGGCGCCGGCACCGGCGGCGGACGCCAATAATGGCCCGGCGATCACGGTTTCGGGCGCGCAGACGGCGCCGATTCCCATCGCCATCGCGCCGTTTGACGATCCGTCGGGCAATGCCTCGCAATATGGGGGGCAGATTACCCAGGTGCTGAGCGATGATCTGGGCCATTGCGGGCTGTTCCGCACCATTGATCCGGCGAGCTTTGTGCCGAATTCGGTGGTGAACGGCACGCCGGTTTGGCAGAACTGGACCATTTTGGGCGCGCAGGCGCTGGTGACGGGCGATGTGGCGGACCTGGGCGGCGGGCAGCTGCGGGTGGAGTTCAGGCTTTGGAACGTGGCGCAGCAGACGCAGGTGCAGGGCACGGCCTATACCACCACCGCCGATAACTGGCGGCGGATCGCGCATATCATCGGCGATGTGGTGTATCAGCAGATGATCGGCGAGAAGGGCTATTTTGACACGCGGGTGGCCTATATCTCGGAAGCCGGGCCGGTGACGAGCCGGATACGCCGCCTGGCGGTGATGGATTATGACGGCGCCAACAACCAGTTTCTGACTGACGGCTCGTCGATGGCGCTCTCGCCGCAATATAACCCGACGCGCCAGCAGCTGGCGTTCGTGAGCTTCCAGAGCAATACGCCGCGCGTGTATCTGTTCGATTTGCAGACGGGGACGCAGCGGCTGGTGGGCTCGTATGGCGACATGACCATCGGCCCGCGCTTTTCGCCGGATGGGAATTCGCTGCTGATGTCGATTTCGCGCAATGGCGGGGCGGCGATCGTGCGGGTGGATTTGAACGGGGGCAGCATGGTGGAGCTGACGGATTCGGCGTCCATCAATGTCACCCCGTGCTATTCGCCGGATGGGTCGCAGATCGTCTTCAATTCCGACCGCGATGGGGACCAGCAGCTGTTCGTGATGAATGCCGACGGCTCGGGGGCTAAGCGGATCAGCTTTGGGGCGGGGCAGTATGCGGAGCCGGCATGGTCGCCACGGGGGGATTTGATAAGCTATACCTTCTGGGGCAGCGATGTGGGCGGGTTCACCATCGGCGTGATGGCGCCCGATGGCTCGGGTGAGCGGATTCTCACCCAGGGCTTCATGGTGGAGGCCTCCACCTTCTGCCCGAACGGGCGGGTGGTCATGTTCTGCCGCTCAACCCCGACACAGGATGGGCATTCCTCCCGGCTGGTGACCATCGGGATCGATGGGTTCAACGAGCGGCTGGTGCCCACACCTTCTTATGCGTCGGACCCGTCATGGGGGCCGCTGCTTTCATAAGATTTTGTTTTTGAAGGGGTTTTTGAAAGGGGCGCGGGTGCGCCCCTTTTGTTTGGGCGGAAGGTTTTGAGTGCAGGGTGCGCATGGCTGATATGCGATGGGCGCGCATCTGGTTTGATCAATATCAAATTCCGGGAAAAACAGGCGTCGTACCCAGGTTTGTCGTTACTAAAACTGGGAGACTGATTATGAAAAATTCGTTCCGTCTGGGCCTTGCGGGCCTGTTGGGCGTGGCCATGGCCACGCCTGCCGCGGCGCAGGGCTATTTCAGCCAGCCGACCGGCTACCAGGCCGGTGATATTCTGGTGCATGCGAGCCTGATCGGGGTGATTCCCGAGGATTTCAACAGCTCGGTGCGGGTTGGCGGGGCTGTTGTGCCCGGCGAGCATGTGAGCGTTTCGGCGGGGATTTCGCCGGAGCTGGATGGCTCTTACTTCTTCACGCCGAACTGGTCGGTGCAGGTGATTGCCGCGACCACCCGGCATAATGTGAAGGTGAGCGGCCCGCTGGACGCCAAGGTGGGCAGCACCTGGGTGCTGCCGCCGACCGTGACGCTGCAATACCATCTGCCGGAGATTGACGGCATTCGCCCCTATGCGGGCGTGGGGCTGACCGTGGCGTTCTTCTATGACCAGCATGCGGCGGCGGGCATTACCAAGTTTGGCGGGCTTTCCACCGGGGTTGGCCCGGCGCTGGATGCCGGGTTTGATGTGCCGATCAGCGGCAACTGGTTCGCCAATGCGGATGTGAAGCAGATTTTCATCGTGACCGGGACGCATGTGGATAATGGGGTGATCGGCGCGCATACCGAGCTGGACCCCACGGTTGTGGGCCTTGGCGTGGGGTATTTGTTCTAACCCGGCGCTTGAGGCAGATGAGGCTGGATGGGGGCTGGACCGTGAGGTCCGGCCCTTTATTTTGCGCGCGCTTGCAATTTGGCGGGTGATTTGCGATAGGGCGCGCGTCGGCATGGTGCCGATAATTCACACGCGGGGCGCTTATCCTGGGGTTTTCCCTTAGGTCCGGTGCTGAGAGGCGCAGCCCCGCGGAGGTTTTAACCGGATTTTTGGAGAAGTTTTGCCATGGCATTACCTGAAGTTTCACTGCGCCACCTGCTCGAATCGGGCGTTCATTTCGGGCATCATACCCGCCGCTGGAACCCGCGCATGGCGCCCTACCTGTTTGGCGTGCGCAACCAGGTGCATATCATCGATTTGCAGCAGACCGTGCCGTTGCTGGAACGCGCCCTGAAGCAGGTGCGCGACGTGACCGCCGCCGGCGGGCGCGTGCTGTTTGTGGGCACCAAGCGCGCCGCGGCTGACTATGTGGCCGAATCCGCGCAGCGTTGCGGCCAGTATTATGTGAACCATCGCTGGCTGGGCGGCATGCTGACCAATTGGAAGACCATCACCGGCTCCATCAAGCGCCTGCGCCAGATGGACGAGATGCTGGCCGGCGAAGTGCAGGGCCTGACCAAGAAGGAGATCCTGAACCTGACGCGCGACCGCGAGAAGCTGGAGCGGGCGCTGGGTGGGATCAAGGATATGGGCGGGCTGCCGGATATTCTGTTCATCATCGACACCAACAAGGAGAAGCTCGCGGTTGAGGAAGCCAACAAGCTGGGCATTCCGGTCATCGCGATTCTGGACTCCAACTCTGACCCGTCGGGCGTCACCTTCCCGGTTCCGGGCAATGATGACGCGATCCGCGCCATTACGTTGTATTGCGACCTGATCT
>JAKBAQ010000021.1 GCA_021808985.1 Pseudomonadota bacterium | reverse complement strand
CGCACCGCTTTGATCACCTGCAGGCCGTTCATGCCGCCGGGCAGGTTATAGTCCGCGACGATCAGATCCGGCTGGTTGCGCGCGTTGTGCGCCAGGGCCAGCGCCTCCTCGCCGGTGCGCACCGCCATCACGCGATACCCCTCGGTTTCCAGCAGCAGGCGCAGGGATTCGAGCTGGTTCGGGTCGTCCTCGACCAGCAGGATGGCGGGCGGCCTGGCGCCTGGGCCGGCCTGCTCCGCGCGGGCCGCGCGCGACAGCGCCGCCTGGTCGCCCGCCATGGCGACCACGGCGAACATCGTGCCACGGCCGGGATGCGAGCGCACCTCGACCGTATGCTCGAGCAGCAAGGCCAGGCGCTGCACGATGTAGAGGCCGATGCCAAGGCCGAAGCGGCTGCTATCCTCGGGGTTCAGCCGGTGGAATTCCTCGAACACCTTGGCCGTGCTCTCCTCGGGAATGCCGATGCCGGTATCCCAGACCTCGATGCGCAGCTTGCCGCCGCGGCGCCGGCAGCCGAGCAGAATCCGCCCCCGGTCAGTGTATTTGATCGCGTTGGACAGCAAATTCCCCACCACGCGCTCCAGCAGATGATGGTCGCTGTGGATGGCGGCGGAGGAGGGCACGACGCGCAATTCCAGCCCCTTCGCGGCGGCGATCGGGCCGTAGAGGTCGATCAGCCGGGTGAAGAAGCCGGCGACCGCGAAATCGGTGATCTCCGGCTTCAGCCCGCCGCTCTCGATCTGGTTGATGTCGAGCAGCGTATCGAGCAGCTCCGACATGCCGGCGATGGTGTTCTCCAGCTTGCCGACGATGGCCTGCGCCTCTGGCCCGGCGGTGCGCTTGGCCAGCACCCCAAGCAGCAGGCCGATGGTTTGCAGCGGCTGGCGCAGGTCATGGCTGGCGGCGGCGAGAAAGCGGGACTTGGCCTGATTGGCGCGGTCGGCCTCGGCCATGGCTTCCCACAGCCTGGCCTCCGAGGCCTTCTGCTCCCGCAGGTCCAGAATGGTCGCGAGGACCAGTGTCCCATCCGAGGTGGTGACCGGGCTGAGGCCGATTTTCAGCGGAATTTCCCCGCCATCCTTGTTCATGCCACTGATGTTGAGAGCCGCGCCCATCTGCCGCGCGGCGGGCATCTGCGCCATGTAGGCGGCGTGGAGCTGCTCATGGCGCGGGCGCAGCGCGGCGGGCACCAGAACCTCTATGCTGCGCCCCGTCAGCTCGCCAGGGCCGTAGCCGAACAGCGGCTCGACCAGATGGTTGACGAAACGGATCAGCCGCTGGTCATCAACCGCGATGACGGCGCCCGGCAGGGCGTCGAGCATCATCTGCATTTGCCGGTGGAGAATATGCTGCCGGTCGGTGATGTCGTTGAGCACCAGCAGGATCATCGGCGGCTCCGCCGGCGCGGGGATGAAGCCGCGGGCCGTGGCCTTCCACACGCGCAGCCCGCCATTGGGCCGTTCCACCTCAAGCTCGAGCGTATCGGTCTCCACCCGCGCGCGCGCCACCCGCGCGAGCATTGCGTGCAGCGCCTTGTCGCGCAATATGCCGTTGCCCAAATCGCCCAGGCTTTGCCCCTGGAGGGATTTGAGCGTCAGGCCAAAGGCGCTGGTGAAGGCGGTGTTGACCGAGACGACCCTCAGCCCCTGGTCGATGACCGCCAGCGGCTCGCGGATGGTATCGACGATCGCCTCCGCATAGCCGCGCGCGGCATCGGCGCTGGCCGGCTCGCCCGCCTGGGGCGGCTCGTCGATGAAGCTGACAAGCGCCAGGTCATCCTCCAGCGGCCGGACGTCTATCGTCACCCCGGCCTGCTTGCCGCCATGCACGCGCACCGGCCGGCCGCCGTTGAAGGCGCGGGCGATGGCCTCGCGCAGCATGGGCCGCAGCCCCTCGCGGGCCATGGCGAGCAGGTCCTGCCGTGGCTCTCCGGGGGGGATTTGCAGGTAACGCTCAACCGGGCCGCAGAAATAGAGCGCGGCATGCTGGCGGTTGGTCGCCACCGAGGCCGGCGCGTAGATATCCAGTATCGTGGCCTGGACCAGCCCGGCCAGCGGCTTGGTCTCGGGCGTTTGGCTTCGCGCGCTCTGGGGTTTTTGCCGGTTTGCCATATTTTTCGTTTCAGTAGGCCAGGCTTACGCGATTGATGTGAGGCGCTTGGCTCGCCCGCCTTGGCTCACGCCATGCGCGGCGCTAGTGCAGCAGCCCGGCGGCGGCCTTTGCCGCGGGGCTGGCGCTTTGGAACAGAGTCTCCGCGCTGGTGAGGTTGCTGGTGATGGTCCACAGCGCGGCATCGCTGCCAGCCGGGATGACCAGCACACGGCCGGTTTTGCCGCAGATCGTGGCTTGCTCAAAATCACCACGGATGATGCTCGCCGCCATGTGCTTGCCCAGCGAGAGGAGCATGGAGAGCATGGCGCCCAGATCGTCATCCGTGATATCCTCGGAAAGTGCCGAGGAGATGATGGAGCCATCCGAGGACATGAGCAGCGAGGCCTCAATGCCGGGCGCGCTTTCGTTCAGCCGATGCAATAGGGCTTTTATCTGATCTTCAGGCATATACATCTCCTAAATGATCTTCCTGTTCAAAGAAGCTGGAGCCAAAACCATCATCCATGAGCTGGCAGCCCAGCAATATGTCCTCCAGCGGGTCGCTGGGGTTGATGAGCCAGCCCGGCGGCAGCGCGCCCGCTGCGCCACAGGTCCACGCGCGGAACTCCTCCGCGCGGCCAGGCCCGAAGGCTGATTGCAGCAGCTCAAGCTGCGCCCGGGCCAGCTCCATCATATTCCGCAAATGCCACCAATAGCCTTGCGACCAGAGCAAAACGGCATTTTGCGCGTCTTTCCATGCCGCTTCGGAATGGTGAGCCATATGCGGCGCATTGCAAAGCTGCGTCACTCACAATCTCCAGGAGTTTTGGTGTTATAAAAATAATATTGGTTTAAACATTAGAACGCGATGTTATTTTTCGTCCAGTACTTTTCAAGATATCTGCCGCGCCCGTGGCTGATACCCCCGGATTGTGTCTAGGTAGTTATACCTAGTCCAGCATGGTTTGCGCGCGGCTTGAGGTGCGGGACGGGCGGTGAGCGGCTTGTTTGTTGGTAAAACTACCTAGATAGAATCCGAGGATGTCAGCCTAAATCATCCAGCGATAGCATTTTTAAGACAACCGAACCTGGCCAGGTTCATATCCCGGGAGATGGTTTTTTGCGGTATCCCGGCTCAAACATGTTGGCGCGGCCAATTTTTGAGGCATGCGCCACGGGCTGAAACGCGCGCGCATATATGGCAGGGCTGATTAAGAAAAAAAATTTCTGATACAAAATATTTCAAAAAATACCTTGGCACCAGAGGAACCGATGGAAATGGCGAGATTGGCGATTGTTACAGGCGGGACACGAGGAATTGGCGCGGCGATCGCCCGGGAGCTGGCGGTGAGCGGGTATCGCGTGGCGGTGACATATGGCGGCAATGAGGCGGCGGCGGCGGCGTTTCAGCGTGATACCGGCATTCCCGTCTTCCGCTGGAATGTGATGGATTACGCGGCCTGTGAGGCGGGTGTGCGGGCCGTCACCGAGGCGCTCGGCGGCGAGGTTGATGTGCTGGTGAACAATGCCGGCATCACGCGCGATGTCATGTTCCACAAAATGTCGCCGCAGCAATGGAGCCAGGTGATTGAGTGCGACCTGACCTCCTGTTTCAACATGTGCCGCGTCGTCATCGGCTCCATGCGTGAGCGCCGGTTTGGCCGCATTGTCAATGTCTCTTCCATCAACGGCCAGAAGGGGCAGATGGGCCAGACCAATTATTCCGCCGCGAAGGCGGGGGTGATCGGCTTCACCAAGGCGCTGGCGCTCGAATCAGCGGCCAAGGGCATCACGGTCAACGCCCTGGCGCCCGGTTATATCATGACCGATATGGTCGCATCGGTGCCGCCTGACGCGCTGCGCCAGATCGAGGCGCAGATTCCGGTCGGGCATCTGGGCCGGCCAGAGGAGATCGCCCGGGCCGTGCGCTTTCTGGTCAGCGACGATGCCGGCTTCACCACCGGGGCGACCATTACCATGAATGGCGGCCAGTACATGACCTGACGAGGGGCGACGAATTTCAAAAATTCGTGCGGTATTCAACGAAATGTTTTATCGCCCGCTCAATGGCCGAGGCCATGAAGGGCTTCTTCAGCGTCCGCACCGCGCCGTAGCGCGGGTCGATCCCGTGGGTGGCGTTGCCTGTTATGAATACAAACGGAACGTTGCGGGCGAGCAGGGCATCAGCCACCGGATAGACGAATTCTCCGCGCAGGTTGATATCAAGAAACGCGCCATCCAGAGTCTGCCCCCCGGTCTCGATGAGCGCCATGGACTGCGCTACGGAATTGGCCGGGCCCAGGACCTTGCAGGAAAGTTCCTCCAGCAGGTCTTCCAGCAGCATGCCGATCATGCTTTCGTCCTCGACGATCAGAACGGTCAGCATCCTATCCGTCGGCCCGGTGCTCATGCTGAGACTTTCACCTTTTCAGAAAGAGGAAGCCTCAGCATACATTCAAACCCGGCGGGATGAAAATCACATTTGATGTCACCGTTGAATTCATGCCGCACCGCGCGCTCCAGAAGCTTGGAGCCGAAGCCGCGATGCGCGGGAGGGTTGACATCCGGCCCATCATGCTCGCGCCAATGGATCATCACGGCGCTTTCGTTTGTCTCCCAATTGATCTCGACTTTTCCCTTATTGCCGGAGAGCGCGCCGAATTTCACGGCATTGGTGATCATTTCATGGAAGATGAGGCTCAATGTCACCGCCTCGTTGGGCGCCAGCCAGATGCGCGGCCCGTGGGTTGCCCAGCGCGCGACCATGCCTTGCACATTGTGGGGGGCGAAGCTGAAGGCGATGATGTCGTTCAGCGTCGCACCTTTCCATTCCGAGCTTGTCAGCAGATCATTGGCGTTGCCCAGCGCCTCCAGCCGGCCGCAAAAGGTCGCGTAGAAATCCTCCGGTCTGGAAAATCTGTAGGTCTGCGCGGCGATTGATTGCACGACCGCCAGCGTGTTCTTGACACGGTGCGCCAGCTCTCCCAGCAGCAGCGATTGATGCGCCTCCGCGCGGCGGCGCTGGGTGATGTCGCGCAGAATGGCGGTGAAGAGCTTGCCGCCCTCGGTCTCGCCTTGCGAGATCGAGGCTTCGAGCGGAAATTCATCGCCATTGCGGCGCCGCCCGCTCAGCGAGCCGACGCCTTCCATGCTCCGGCTCACCGCCGCTCCGGCGGCGAAGTTTCGCAAATGGCCGGCATGCAGGTCATGAAAGCGGTGCGGGATCAGCCGCTCGATCGGCTGGCCGATGATTTCGGCGGATGTGTAGCCGAACATCGCCTCCGCCGCCGGATTGAACAAAACGATGCGCTGGGCGGAATCCACCGCCACGATCGCATCCAGCGCGGAGTTGACGATGCTCAGCAGCCGAGAGCGGCTGGCCGCGATATCACGCTCGGCCTGCTTGCGGTCGCTGATATCGCGTGCGAGCATGGCATAGCCTTGCGGTTTCGCATCCTCGCGGCTCAGGGCCGTGAGGGTGATGGCCGCCCAGAAATGCGTGCCATCCTTGCGCACACGCTCAATCTCTTCATGAAAGCTGCCCTCCGCCCGGGCGATTTCCAGTATCTGCCGTGGCCGCCCGCTATGCACGGCATCGGGGGTGAAGAACAAGGAGAAGTTTTTGCCCAGAACCTCATGCTCGGGCCAGCCCTTCAGCTGCTCGGCGACGGCGGTCCAGCTCACCACCGTTCCCTCCTGGTCGAGCATGTAGATCGCATATCCCTTCACACCTTCGCCAAGAATCCGGAAATGATCCTCGCTGCGACGCAGGCTCTGCGCGCTCAGTTTTTTCTCCCGCGCGCGCTTGCGGTGGAACAGGCCGGCCAGCAGGCTCACCAGCAGCCCGGTGGCGCAGAATATGACCACGCCGATGACGTCGCCGCTGTTCTGGATTCTGAAACTGTCATGCGGCGGGAGGACGACATATCCGGCATAGAAGCTCGCGAGGAAGGTGGAGAAAACGCCCGGCCCGCTATTGCCCAGAGCGGCGACGATGATGACCGCCGGGTAGAACATGATGTAAGGCGGCAGAGGGGTGAAATGCGCATCCAGGGCGCGTTGCAGCAGCACGGCCACGAACATGGCGAGCACGGCGAAGCCATAGCGCAGCCAGGTTTCCGCGCTCAGCCGCATCGGCGTGGCGGCCAGCGGGAGATGCAAAATATCAAGCTGGCATCAAGGCATAATGTCATGGCTTGATATAAATAACCGTCCCGGCGCGGGCGTCAAATTCTTCTCGCGGCGGTGCCTCAGCTTTCGGGTGATTCCAGAACCGCGCGCAGCGCCGCCGCCGCCGCTGGGTTGGTTGCAATCTCCCGGCCCTCCAGCCTGGTGAGCATCCGCAGCGAGAGGCTGTTGCCCAGGCACACGCAGGCGGCGCTGAACAGCTCATCGGGGGCTATGCGCGCCTCATGCGCCAGGTTGCGGGCCAGCAGGCGCGCGCGCGATATGCCGGGCAGCGCGCCATCCGCAACCGGCGGCGTGGCCCAGCTTGCGCCCCGCAGCACGAACAGATTGGCGGCGCTGGCCTCGGCGGCATCGCCCCTGGTGTTCAGCAGAATCGCATCCTCGGCGCCGCGCGCGTCGGCCTCGCGCCGGGCGATGACGCTGTCCAGATAGTTGAGGGATTTGATGCGCGAGAGCGGCGAAAATTCGTTGCGGCGGGTGCTCTGGCAGATAATGGCCGAAACCTGTGGCGCGGCGGCGGCAAAGGGGGTTGCGGTTATCAGCAGGGTTGCGCCGGGGGTGGGGGGCGGCAGCAGGCCGCGCGGCCCGGCGCCGCGGGTCAGCGTTATGCGCAGCGTGGCATCGCGCAGGGTGTTGGCGCTTAGCAACGCGGCGATGGCGGCATGCAACCGCGCGTCATCAGGCGGCGGGCCGAGGCCGAGCGCCGCCGCGCCCGCGCGCAGGCGCGCCAGATGCAGCGCCGCGTGCCGGGGCGCGCCGCCCGCCGCGCGCAAGGTCTCGAATATGCCATCGCCCAGGGTGAAGCCGCGGTCATCCGGGGAGATGCGGGCATGGCTGGCCGGGCAGAGCGCGCCGTTGAGCCAGACGAACGGCTCAGCCACCGCAAAGGCCCAGCATTGGAGAGGCTTTCAGCCGCATTTCCGCATATTCCGCATCTGGCTGGCTGTCGGCCACAATGCCGCCGCCCGCCTGCATCAGAACATGGCTGGAGGTTACGATCAATGTCCGGATGATGATGGAGCTGTCCATCGCGCCGTCAAAGCCGATCCAGGCGATCGCCCCGCAATAGGGGCCGCGCCGGCATGGCTCCAGCTCGTCGATGATCTGCATGGCGCGGATTTTCGGCGCGCCGGTGATGGAGCCGCCAGGCAGGGCGGCGCGCAGCAGGTCAGCCGGGCCAAGCCCCGCGCGCAGCCGGCCGGTGACGGCGGAAACCAGATGATGCACGGAGGCGAAGCTCTCCACCTGAAAAAGCTCCGGCACGCGCACGCTGCCGATCTGCGCGACACGGCCGATATCATGCCGGAGCAGATCGACGATCATCAGATTCTCCGCGCGGTCCTTGGGGCTTTGGCCAAGCTCGGCGGCCAGGGCGGCATCTTGCGCGGCATCCGCATGGCGCGCCCTGGTGCCTTTAATCGGCCGTGTCTCAATGCCGCCGTCGGCGCCGAGGCTGATGAAGCGCTCCGGCGAGGCGCTGAGCAGGGTGAGATTCTCGCCGCAATCGAGATAGGCGGCGAACGGCGCGGGGCTAGCTGCCCGCAGGGCGAGGTAGAGCGCGGCGGGCTCCAGCCCGGCGGGGCGCGCGGCGGTGTGGCGCAGGGTGAAATTGGCCTGATAGATATCACCCGCGCGGATGTAGCGCAGAACACGTTCCACCAAGGCAATGTATTCGCCGCGGCTCATATCCGCCCGCCAGTGGAGTTTTGGCAAGGCCGCCGGCGCCGGCTTGCGCTCAAGCCGCAGGCGCAGGGCCTCGGCGCGCTGGGCGCCATCCTGCCCGGGGCGTTGCCGCATGATGAGCCAGCAGCGCCGCGCCGCATGGTCGAAGCCGATCAGCGTATCGTAAAATCCGATGACCATGTCTGGAAGATTGGACGGGTTGGCATGGCGCGAGGGCACCGGGGCGAGCGCCAGGCCGAGATCATAACTGAAAAACCCGACAGCGCCGCCCATGAAGGGCAGCGGCCCGGGCAGCGGCGCGTGGCTGGCCAGCTCGCGGGCCAGCGCCTCCAGCGGGGCGTCACGCAGGATTTTGAACGGGTCCAGGCAAATATAGCTGAACCGGCTGCGCGCATCGCGGGGGGCGGCGCTGTCCAGAAACGCGAGATAGGGCTCCGGCGCCAGGGCGGCGAAGCAATCTTGCGGGTCCCGCCAGGGAAGTTCGAGAATCACGGCGCGGTTTTCAGCTCACGCGCACGAAGTCAAGCCCGATATCCAGCACCTTCGTGCTATGGGTCAGCCAGCCGGCGGAGATCAGGTCCACGCCTGTCTCGGCGATGGCGGCCGCCGTCTCGGGGGTGATCCGGCCGGAGGCCTCGGCAATGGCGCGGCCATCTATCATCGCCACCGCCTGGCGGAGCTGGGTGGTGTCCATATTGTCGAGCAGCACGGCGTCAGCGCCTTCGCGCAGCACCTCCTGCAATTGCGCCAGCGTATCCACCTCGATTTCGATTTTCACCAGATGCCCGGCCAGGCGTTTGGCGGCGCGCAGGGCGGGGGCGATGCCGCCGGCCAGGGCTATGTGGTTGTCCTTGATGAGAATCGCATCATCAAGGCCGAACCGGTGGTTGCCGCCGCCGCCGCAGCGCACCGCGTATTTCTGCGCGAAGCGAAGCCCCGGCGTGGTTTTGCGCGTGCAGGTGATGCGCGCCTTCGTGTGCTTGATGGCATCGGCAATGCCGCGCGTGGCGGTGGCGATGCCCGAAAGGGGGCCGAGAAAATTCAGCGCCACGCGCTCACCGGTTAAAATGCCGCGCGCGGAGCCGGAGACTTCGGCGATCACCTCGCCGGGAGTGACGCGCGAGGCATCGGGCAGCCGGATGGCGAAGGTGAGCGAGGGGTCGACCATGGCGAAGGCGGTGCGGGCGAAATCCAGCCCCGCGACCACGCCATGGTCACGCGCGCAAAGGGTGCACACCGCGCGGCATTCGGGCGATACGGTGGCCTCGGTGGTGATATCCCCGGCGCGGCCGAGGTCTTCCAGCAATCCGGCGCGCACGGCCTGTTCAACGAGAAGATGCGGGATCATGCGGCCAGTCCTGTCGCGGTGAGGTCAGAGATGTTGATGGTGGTGGAGCGCGCCTGCGCCGCGTCGGTTTCGGGAAAATCCGTGCGGGTATGCGCGCCCCGGCTCTCGCGCCGGCGCAGGGCGGACTGCGCGATGAGCAGCGCGGCCAAGGCCGGGGCGCAGCGCGCCGCCAGCGGCCGCAACTGCGCGATGGCCGTTTGCAGCCCCGCCGCGTCGCGGTAAATTCCCATATATTTGCTGCAAATATCGCGGATGAGCGGTGTCGCCTCGAGCAGCCGCGGCGCCTCCGGCGTGATGTTGCCGGCGCGCACCGCCCGCCCGCTGATGGCCCGCGCCACGATCCGCCCTGTCACCATCGCCTCCAGCAGTGAGTTGCTGGCCAGGCGGTTGGCGCCGTGCAGCCCGGTCGCGGCGGCCTCGCCGCAGGCGAACAGGCCCGCCACGCTGCTCTCGCAATCGGCGTTCACCGCGATGCCGCCCATATGGTAATGCGCGGCCGGGCGCACCGGAATCGGCTGGGTGGCGGGGTCTATCCCCTGCGCGCGGCAGGTGCTGAAAATGCCGGGGAATGTTTGCGCCGGTATGGCCCGGGCGTCGAGAAACACGGGCTCATCCGCCGCGTATTTCGCCGCCACCGCGCGCGCCACGATATCGCGCGCCGCCAGATCTCCCCCCTGCATGAACCGCGCGCCCGCGCCATCGGTGAACCGCGCACCCTCGCCGCGCACCGCCTCGCTCACCAGGGGCATCGGGTCCAGCCCGCAGGCCAGCGCGGTGGGGTGAAACTGCACGAACTCCATGTCCCGCAGATCAGCCCCGGCGCGCGCGGCCAGCGCCAGCCCGGTGCCGGTGGCGCGCAGCGGGTTGGTGGTGTGCGCGAACAGCCCGCCCACGCCGCCGGTGGCCATCACCACGCAATCAGTGCCGATGCTGAGCGCGCCGGCCGGCGTCGCGGCGTGGACGCCGCAAATCCGGTTATCCCGCGCGGCCAGCCCGGTCGCGGATGAATGTTCCAGTATCGTAATATGTTGCGCGGCGCGCGCGGCCTGGCTCAGCACGCGCATGATCTCGGCGCCGGTGGCGTCCTTGGCGTGGACGATGCGCCGGCGCGAATGCGCGGCTTCCAGCCCGAGCGCCAGCGCGCCATCCGCATGGCGGCCAAAATCCGCGCCCAGGCGGGCGAGAAAATCAATCGCCCAAGGCCCGGCCTCGATGATCCGCCGCACCACCGCGGCATCGCACAGCCCGGCCCCGGCGTTCAAGGTATCCCGCGCGTGCAGGCTGGCATCGTCATCCGGCCCCACGGCGGCGGCGATGCCGCCTTGCGCCCAGCCGCTGGCGGTCTCAAACCCCAGCGTGCCGCCGCACAGCAGCACCACCGGGCGCGGCGCCAGGCAGAGTGCGACCAGCAGCCCGGCGGCGCCGCCGCCGATGACTACCGGGCAGCCATGCGCGCTCATTGCACCGCGAGCATGCGTTCGACAGACAACCGCGCGCGCGCCATCAATGCGGGTTCAATTTCCACCTGCGTTTGCATGGTCTCCAGGCATTCGCGGATGTTCGCCAGCGTGATGCGCTTCATGTGCGGGCAGAGGTTGCAGGGGCGGATGAACTCGGTGCCCGGGTGGCCGGCGGCGACATTATCGCTCATCGAACATTCGGTGATCAGCACCACGCGGGCGGGCTTCTCGCGCGCTACATAGTCGCTCATCGCCGCCGTGGAACCCGCGAAGTCCGACACCGCGACAACGTCGGGCGGGCATTCGGGATGCGCCAGCACGGTCAGGCCGGGGTGGGCGGCGCGCAGGTTCGCAATCTCCTGCGGGGTGAAGCGTTCATGCACTTCGCAATGCCCGGCCCAGGTGATGATCTTCACCTGGGTCTGCGCCGCGATGTTCTGCGCCAGGTATTCATCGGGCAGCATGATGACCTCCGGCACGCCCAGGCTTTCCACGATTTTCTGCGCGTTGCCCGAGGTGCAGCAGATATCGCACTCCGCCTTCACCGCGGCCGAGGTGTTCACATACGCCACCACCGGCACGCCGGGGTAACGCTGGCGCAGCAGGCGGATATCCGCGGCGGTGATGCTCTCGGCCAGCGAGCAGCCGGCGCGCGTATCGGGGATCAGCACGGTTTTCAGCGGGTTGAGCAGCTTCGCGGTTTCCGCCATGAAATGCACGCCCGCCAGCACGATGACATCGGCATCCACCTTCATCGCCTCGCGCGCCAGCAGCAAACTGTCGCCCACGATATCGGCGACACCGTGGAAAATCTCCGGCGTCTGGTAATTATGCGCCAGAATCACGGCATTACGCTCACGCTTGAGACGGTTGATCGCCTCGATATCAGGCGCGAAGAGCGCCCATTCGGAAGGCGGGATCACGCGGCTGACGCGCTGGTAGAGCTCGGTAAGATCCAACGGCATTTCACATCCAGTAATGCTCAATTTGAGCATAAATGAGTCAGAAAAAAACGGGCAGCCGCCCGCTCGTGCGCGCCCCTTATACTAAGTATGAGCATAACCCGTCAAGCGCGGGCGAGCGGCGGCTTGGTTCCGGCATAGGCGCGCTCTTGCAGAATATCGGCGCGGAACCTGAACAGCTTGGCCGGCCGCCCGCCGGTGGCCTCGGCGATCTGCCCGGTCTCTTCGACCAGCTCCTGCTGCTCAACCAGGCGGCGGAAATTCTGCTTGTGCAGCAGCTGCCCGGCCAGGGCCTCCACGCTGCGCTGCAGGTCCAGCAGGGTGAAGTTGGGCGGCATCAGCTCAAACACCACCGGGCGGTAGGTGATTTTTGCGCGCAGCCGGGCGATGCCGGTGGCCAGTATCCGCCGGTGGTCCTGGCGCATGGGCTGGCCCAGCCGGGGGGCTGGGGTGGTGTGGCAGGCAATGCCGTCGCGCGCGGCCTCGGCCACCAGCCCGGCCTCGTAGAGCAGCTCGTAGCGTTGCAGCACCAGCTCCTCGTTCCAGCGCCGCCCCTCCAGGCCAAAGGCGATGGCGGCGCGCTGCTTGCGCGCGCGGCGCTCGGCCGTGTTCGCCCCGGCCTGCGCCCAGGCGCGCAGCGCGCCGGGCAGGGGGGCTGGCAGGTCCGCGCCCTCGCGGTGGTCTTCCCAGGGGAAGTAGTCATACCAGTCGCGCCAGCTGGCGCCGCCTTCCAGCGTTTTGGGCTGCTCGCGGGTCAGCGCCAGGTAGGAGATGGAAATCGCCCGGCCAAAGCCGCCCAGCGCGGCGTTGCGGTCATTGTCGGCGAAGGTGTAGAGCTGTTCGACATAGCCGAGCGGATGATGCGTCTGCCGCTCCACCCAGGAGCGCGTGCCCGCCTGCAGCGAGCGATGCTCCGGCGAGAGCGGGCCGGAGGGCAGGGAGGTGCCCTGCGCAATGGTCAGCACGCGCGGCGCGCCCGCGGTCACCGCCACCAGCACGGCGATCAGTTCGGCGCTTACGGAACTTGGCCGGTTCTCTGGCATGCGGCCATTTCGCAGATAGCGGCGGGCGCTGGCAAGGGCCGCCCTGGCCCGCGCGCGCATTGAAAAACCGGGCCGAGGGGATATGTATTGCCCCGGCGGCTGAAACCAGCGGCGCGTAATGATAACATCATGAAGGGGAACAGTATGGCGGACGCGATTTATGACATTCCGTTGAAAAGCATCGACGGCAAGGCCGCGAGCCTTGGCGACTATAAGGGCAAGGTGCTGCTGGTGGTGAATGTCGCCTCCAAATGCGGGCTGACGCCGCAATATGAGGGGCTGCAGAAACTCTATGCCGAGAAGCACGGCGCCGGGCTGGAAGTGCTGGGCTTCCCCGCGAATAATTTCAAGGAGCAGGAGCCGGGCAGCGAGGCGGAGATCGCCAGTTTTTGCAGCACCACCTATAATGTGGAATTTCCGCTGTTCAGCAAAATCTCCGTGGCGGGCGCTGACAAACACCCGCTCTATCAGGCGTTGACCGCCGCCCACCCCCAGGCTGAGGGCGGCGATGGCTTCCGCGCCCGGCTTGAGGGTTTTGGCATCGCCACCAACCCGGCGCCCGAGGTGCTGTGGAATTTCGAAAAATTCGTGGTCGGCCGCAATGGCGACGTGGTCGCGCGCTTCACGCCGGATGTGGCGGCGGACGACCCGCGCCTGCGCGCCGCGCTGGATAGCGCGCTGGCGGCTTAAGCCTCCGCGCTTAGGGTTTGTTTTAACCGTCTCTGCGAAAACATTAAGGATAATTCGCAAAAGTTTTTTGGGGTCTGGCCCTTTTTTGCAAAAAAGGGCCAGAATCTTGGGGAGCTTTTTGTAAAAAGCTCCCCAAACCCCGCAAAAATTTTTAATAATTGCAATTTGTTATAAGAGAAAACGGTTAAAACGCTCGCTTAGTGGTAGGTAAGCAGGCGGCCGCTGGCCTCACCCAGGTTTTTCGCCGGGCCCGGCGTGGCTGGCGCTTCAGGCAGGCGCGCCGGCGCGAACAAATGGCTCGTGGACGCGGCGGTAAGGTTCGCACCCGGTTTCGGCGCCGTTTGGGCAGGCCGGTGGAAGCGCGGCACGGCCCAGAGGGTAAAACCGTAAGATGGCTTGTTTGTCATCATGGATACCTCAAGGTTGCGGCGCTCATTTAGGTCATCCAAGCTGGAATGACCAGTGATTTTTTGTGATAAAATCATTAAGAATCATATAATTAAAAAAATATTACGAATTCATTACAATTAAATCCGCAGGTAAACCCAGCGGTTTTCGCGCGCGCTTCAAGCCCTCTCAGCCCTGCGCGGGCTTCCCCGGCACGCGGGCGAAGAATGATTTCGGCAGCCATTCACCCAGCCGCGCCAGGGCCGCCAGCCACCATGGAAAGGTGATGACGCCGCGCCCCGCCGCGATGCCGCGGATGATCCGCCGCGCGGCTTCATCGGCATCGAGCAGGCCGGGCATGGGGTAGGGGTTGCGCGCGGTCATCGGTGTGCGGATGAAGCCGGGGCGCACCAGGGTAAGGCTGATGCCCTCGCGCGCCGCCCCCGGCGCGGCGGCGCGCACCCAGCAATCCAACGCGGCCTTGGCGGCGCAGTAGGCCGGGGAGGTGGGCAGCGCGATCAGCCCGGCGATGGAGCCGATGATGACGATGCGCGGCGTTCTGCGGGCCATGGCGGGCAGCACGGTGTTGAACACGCCGTCCAGATTGGTGGCGAACACGCGGCGGATCTGCTCATCCCCCTCCCGGTTGGCCCGGCCCGGCCCGGCGGAAACCCCGGCATTGGCGATTATCAGGTCAAGCTGTTCCAGCCCCGCCACCCAACCGGCCATTTCCTCCCGGTTGGTGACATCAGCGATACTCTGCCTCACCCGCGCGCCCTTGGCCTGCGCGGCCATGGCGGTCTGGGCAAGGCGCGCCGCATCGCGCCCGGCCAGGTGCAGGGTGATGCCCGGCGCCGCATAGGCCAGGGCCAGGGCCTGGCCCAGCCCGCTGGAAGCTCCGGTGATCGCGATGGCCTGATACTGCATATGGGCAGCGTAGCAGCCTCCTGCTATGAGGCCAGCCCATGAACGTAAAAACCTCGATCGTCTCGATGACCGGCTTCTCCCGCGCCCATGGGCAGGCGGGCCCTATCTCCTGGATATGGGAGCTGCGCAGCGTCAACGGCAAGGGGCTGGATATCAAGCTGCGCCTGCCCGGCGGGCTGGACGCGCTGGAGCTGCCCCTGCGCGCCCAGGCGGGCGAGCGGCTCAAGCGCGGCAATGTCTCCGGCACGCTCACCCTCAAGCGCGAGGCCGCCTCGGGCATGCAGCCCGACCTTGCTCTGCTGGAGCGGCTGAAGGATCTGGCGATCGACCTGGCCGACAACATCCCCGGCGCCTTGCCGCCGCGCGCCGAGCTGCTGCTGGGCCTGCCGGGGGTTATGCGCAATGTCTCCGCGCAGGACGATACCGAGGAAGAGCAAGCCGCCCTGGCCGCCGCCGTGCAGGCCGGCTTTGCCGAGGCGCTGGCGCAGCTGGCCGCCGCGCGGGCGGGCGAGGGCGCGCGTCTGGCCAACATCGTGGCGGCGCTGCTGGGCGAGATAGAGGCGCTGCACGCCGCCGCCGCCACCGAGGCGGCGGGCCAGCCAGCCCTGCACAAGGCCCGGCTCAGCGCGCAGCTGGCCGAGATTCTGGCCGGCGCCCCGGCGCTGCCGGAGGAGCGCATCGCGCAGGAAATCGCGTTGCTGACCACCAAATCAGACGTACGCGAGGAGCTGGACCGGCTGCACGCCCATATCGCCGCCGCCCGGGCGCTGCTCGCCGAGGGGGCGGGCATCGGCCGCAAGCTCGATTTTCTGATGCAGGAATTCAACCGCGAGGCGAACACGCTGTGCAGCAAATCCGCCTCGCTGGCGCTCACCTCCATTGGCCTCGCGCTGAAAGCCGCGATCGAGCAGCTGCGCGAGCAGGTGCAGAACATTGAGTAACCGGCGCGGGCTCTGCCTGGTGCTGGCCGCCCCCTCGGGCGCCGGCAAAACCACGCTCTCGCGCGCGCTGCTGGAGCAGGACGACGCGCTCTCCCTCTCGGTGAGCGTGACCACCCGCGCGCGCCGCCCCGGCGAGAAAGAGGGCAAGCATTATTATTTCATCAGCCAGGAGCGGTTTGATGAAATGGCGGCGGCGGGCGAGCTGCTGGAATATGCCCGCGTGTTCGGCCGTTCCTACGGCACGCCCCGCGCCCCGGTGGAGGCGGCGCTGCGTGCCGGGCAGGATGTGATGTTCGACATTGACTGGCAGGGCTTCCACCAGCTGCGCGCCGCCATGCCGGGCGATGTGGTGGGCGTGTTCATCAAGCCGCCCTCGCTGGAGGTGCTGCACCACCGGCTGACCAAGCGCGGCGACGCGCCGGAGCAGGTGGCCGAGCGGATGCGCCACGCCGAGGCGGAAATCTCCCATGCCGGGGAGTTTGACTATATCGTCGAGAACCACGACCTGGACGTGGCGCTGGCCGATCTGCGCGCCATTCTGCGCGCCTGCCGGCTGGAGACGCGGCGCCAGACAGCCCGGCCCGGTTTGTAAATATGACAGGTTTATGCTATGAACCGGCCTGAACTCAGGATAAAATTCTTAATGATCTCAGTCTGTTACCATCGGCCCGGCGAGTCCGCCGCCACCGCTCCCCGCAACCTGATCTGACATGAGCGACATGACCGGCGAATCCGGCGCGGAACCCTTGCCCCCGCGCGGCGCGGAGCCTGTGGCCATCGAGCAGGAGATGCGCAAATCATATCTTGATTATGCCATGTCCGTCATCGTCTCGCGCGCCCTGCCCGATGCGCGCGATGGGCTGAAACCCGTGCACCGGCGCATCCTCTACGCCATGAACGAGGCGGGCAACACGCCGGACAAGCCCTACCGAAAATCCGCCCGCATGACCGGTGACGTGATGGGTACCTACCACCCGCACGGTGACAGCGCGATCTACCTCGCCGCCGTGCGCATGGCGCAGGACTTCTCGATGCGCCTGCCGCTGATCGACGGCCAGGGCAATTTCGGCTCCATTGACGGCGACATGCCCGCCGCCATGCGCTACACCGAAATGCGGCTGGCCCCGGCGGCCATGCTGCTGCTGGCCGATATTGACAAGGACACGGTCGATTTCCAGCCCAACTACGATGAGAGTGAGACCGAGCCGCGCGTGCTGCCGGCGGCTTTCCCCAATCTGCTCATCAACGGCTCCAACGGCATCGCCGTCGGCATGGCCACCAATATTCCCCCGCACAATCCGGGCGAGATCATGGATGCCGCGCTGGCGCTGATCGCCAACCCCGAGATCACGCTTGAAGAATTGATGCAGATCGTCCCGGGACCTGATTTCCCGACCGCCGGCATCATCCTCGGGCGCTCCGGCATCCGCTCGGCCTTTGAAACCGGGCGCGGCTCCATCACCGTGCGCGCCCGCGCCGCGATCGAGCAGATCCGCAAGGACCGCGACGCCATCGTGGTCACCGAAATCCCGTATCAGGTGAACAAATCCACGCTGCTGGAGCGCATCGCCGAGCTGGTGCGCGCCAAGGACATTGAAGGCATCGCCGACCTGCGCGACGAGAGCGACCGCGAGGGCATGCGCATCGTCATCGAGCTGAAGCGCGACGCCACCGCCGAGGTGGTGCTGAACCATCTCTACCGCTACACCAATCTGCAAACCAGCTTCGGCATCAACATGCTGGCGCTGGACCGGGGCAAGCCCCGGCAGATGGGCCTCAAGGAACTGCTCGGCCTGTTCATTGAATTCCGCGAAGAGGTGATCCTGCGGCGCGCCCGCTTTGAGCTGAACAAGGCGCGCGACCGCGCGCATCTGCTCATCGGCCTCGCCACCGCCGTCGCCAATATTGATGAAGTCATCAGGATCATCCGCGCCAGCCCGGATTCCAACACCGCCCGCGCGGCGCTGATGGAGCGCTACTGGCCGGCCGAGGATGTGGCGCCCCTGCTGGCGCTGATCGACGATGTGGGCAACACCATTACGCCCGAGAAAACCATGCGCCTCACCGATGCGCAGGCGCGCGGCATTCTGGAGCTGCGGCTGGCCCGTCTCACCGGGCTGGAGCGCGAGAAAATCCAGGCCGAGCTGGCCGAGGTCGCGGCCCGCATCGCCGAGCTGCTGGAGATTATCGGCTCGCGCATCCGCCGCCTTGAGGTGATGCGCGAGGAGCTGACCGCCGCGCGCGCCAAAATCGCCAATCCGCGCCGCTCCAGCATCGAGAATTTCGAGACCGAGACGGACGACGAAGCCCTGATCGAACCCGGGCAGATGGTTGTCACCATCACGCGCGACGGTTTCATCAAGCGCACGCCGCTGGATGTGTTCCGCGCGCAGAATCGCGGCGGGCGCGGGCGCTCGGCCACCTCCACCCGGGGCGATGATGTGGTGACGCGCAGCTTCAACGCGCATACGCATCAATACGTGCTGTTCTTCTCCTCCGGCGGCAAGGCCTTCCGCGAGAAAGTCTGGCGCCTGCCGGAAGCCACCACCACCGCCAAGGGGCGCGCGCTGGTCAACCTGCTGCCCGAGCTTGGTTCGGACGAGATCACCACCGTGCTGCCGCTGCCGCAGGATGAGACCTTGTGGGAGAACCTGCACCTCGTCTTCGCCACCGCGAGCGGCGGCGTGCGGCGCAACAAGCTGGCTGATTTCAGGAATGTCCGCGCCTCCGGGCTGATCGCGATGAAGCTGGACGAGGGCGACCGGCTCATCGGCGTCGCCACCTGCCGCGATGGCGATGATGTCTTCCTCGCCAGCAAGCTTGGCCGCTGCATCCGCTTCCAGATCACCGACGAGACCCTGCGCGTGTTCTCAGGGCGTGATTCCGCCGGCGTGCGGGGCATCAAGCTGGGCAAGGATGATGAGGTGATGAGCCTCTCGGTGCTGCGCCATGTCGAGGCCACGCCCGATGAGCGCGCCGCCTACCTCAAATACGCCTCCGCGCAGCGGCGCATGGGCGATGAGGAAACCGAGGCGGGCGAGAGCGACGAGGCGGTGGCCGATATCGCCCTCTCCGAGGCGCGGATCGCCGAGCTGGCGGCGGCGGAGGAAATTCTGCTCACCGTCACCGATTCCGGCTTCGGCAAGCGCTCCTCGGCGTATGAATACCGTGTCACCGGGCGCGGCGGCCAGGGCATCGCCAACATCACCCTCAGCGCCAAGCGCAACGGCAAGGCGGTGGCCGCCAGCTTCCAGGTGCGCGAGGGCGATGACGTGATGCTGGTAACCGATGGCGGGCGGCTGATCCGCGTGCCGGTGGACCAGGTGCGCATCACTGGCCGCTCGGTCATGGGCGTCACCCTTTTCCGCCTGGATGACGATGAGCGTGTCACCAGCGTTTTCCCCGTACTGGAACAGGAGACCGCGGATGCATGAGCCCCGTGTAGCGCTATATCCCGGCACCTTTGACCCCGTGACCAACGGGCATCTGGACATTATCAGCCGCGCCGCCCGCCTGGTGGACCGGCTGGTGATCGGCCTTGGCATCAACGCCGGCAAGGACCCGATTTTCGGCCTTGATGAGCGCATCGCGCTGATCCAGGACGAGGTCGCCCCGATCGCCGAGAAAACCG
Source organism: Pseudomonadota bacterium (assembly GCA_021808985.1). Lineage (GTDB taxonomy): Bacteria > Pseudomonadota > Alphaproteobacteria > Acetobacterales > Acetobacteraceae > Acidocella. The sequence goes on along the minus strand of JAKBAQ010000021.1, from coordinate 740 downwards.
GCGCGCTCATAGAGGTGCGCCCCTTCAACTCCCTGCTGATCTCCTTCGCCCAGGAGCTTGGCGCGAAGATGATCGTGCGCGGCCTGCGCGCCGTGTCGGATTTTGATTACGAATTCCAGATGGCGGGCATGAACTACCGGCTGGACCCGGGCATCGAGACGGTGTTTCTCATGGCCAGTGAGCGCCACCAGTTCATCTCCTCGCGCTTCGTGAAGGATATCGCCCTGCTGGGCGGCGACATTTCATCCTTCGTCCCCAAACTCACGCTGGAACGCACCCTTGCCAAACTGAGGAAGTAACCATGTTGAAACGCCGCACCCTCATCAGCACCGCCGCCGCAACCCCTTTTTTAACGGAGCTCGCCATGACCGAACCCGCCGCCGCCGACACCGTCTCCAACACCCTGCTGATGGAGCTGAAATACGGCACCGTGACCATCGAGCTGCGCCCCGACCTGGCGCCGAAGGCCGCCGAGCGCATGCGCGTGCTCACCACCCAGGGCTATTATAACGGCTGCAAATTCTTCCGCGTCATCGCCGGCTTCATGGCGCAGACCGGCGATGCCTCCAACACCGGCATGGGCGGCTCCGACCTGCCCAACCTGCCCGCCGAGTTCACGCAGGATGCCAGCTTCCTCACCGGCACGGTGGGCATGGCCCGCACCTCGGACCCCAATTCCGCCAACAGCCAGTTCTTCATCTGCTTCGCCCCTGCCACCTTCCTGGACGGCAATTACACCA
>JAKBAQ010000231.1 GCA_021808985.1 Pseudomonadota bacterium | reverse complement strand
GGGGGGGGGGGGGCGGGCGAAGGCGGGTTTTTCCGGGCGCGGGCCTTGGGGGCGCGGCGGTGCCTCGGTGGGGGCGGTGCTGGGTTCGACCCGCAGATCGGTCACGCCCGGGGCGGTGATGGCGGCGGCGAAGCGGGCGGCGGCGTCCTGGGCGATTTCGAATTTTGTTTCACGGTCAAAAATGCGGATGGCGCCGATTTCGGCCTTGGTGATGCCGCCGAGGCGGCAGAGCAGGGGGATGAGCCATTTGGGGTCGGCATTGTGCTTGCGCCCGACGGGGGAGCGGAACCAGGCGGCCGGGGCGTTGGGGGCGCGGCGCTCATGCGGTTCAGTGGCGCGGGCGGGGCGGGGCGTGCGTGGGGCGGGAGGCTGGATGGTGATCTGCGCGGGTTCGGGCAGGTGCGAGCGGTAGAGGCGGATGAGCGCGGCGGCGATGGCCGGGGCGTTCTGGCGCTCCAGCAGCCTGGCGCCGAGGGCCAGTTCCTCATCAGAGGGCGGGGCGGTGAGGATTTCATCCTCCAGCAGGCGCTCCTGGTCACGGGCCTTGATCTGGTCGGCGGTGGGAGGGTCTTGCCAGATGGCCTCGATGCTGGCGGAGCCGAGCAGAAGCTCGGCGCGGCGGCGCTTGGAGGGGGAGACCAGGACGAGGCACATGCCCTTGCGCCCGGCGCGGCCGGTGCGCCCGGAGCGGTGCAGCAGGGTGGCCTTGTTGGTGGGCAGGTCGGCATGGATCACGAGGTCGAGGTCTGGCAGGTCGAGCCCGCGGGCGGCGACGTCGGTGGCGATGCAGACCTGGGCGCGGCCCTCGCGCAGGGCGTTGAGCGCGGCGTTGCGCTCGTTCTGCGAGAGCTCGCCGGAGAGGGCGACGGCGTTGAAGCCGCGCGCGAGCAGGCTGGCGTGCAGGTGGCGCACGCCATCACGCGTGGAGCAGAAGACCAGGGCGCGGGATTCGTGGAAGCGCAGCAGGTTGACCAGGGACTGCTCGATCTCATGCCCGCCGACGCGGATGGCGCGGTATTCAATGTCGGCATGGGGCTGGTTGCGGGCGACGGTGTCAATCCGCAGGGCGTTGTGCTGGTAGGTGCGGGCGAGGCTCGCGATCTCGCGCGCGATGGTGGCGGAGAAGAGCAGCGTGCGGCGGGTTTGCGGCGCGGTGGAGAGGATGAATTCCAGCTCGTCCTTGAAGCCGAGGTCGAGCATTTCGTCGGCTTCGTCGAGGACGACGGCCTCGCATTCGTCGAGCCTGAGGGCGCCGCGGTTGATATGATCCTGCAACCGGCCGGGGGTGCCGACGACGATGTGGCAGCCGGCGGCGAGCAGGCGGGCCTCGCGCCGGGCGTCCATGCCGCCGACGCAGGAGACGACGCGCCCGCCGGCCGGCTCGTAGAGCCAGGAAAGCTCGGCATGGACCTGCAAGGCCAGCTCACGCGTGGGGGCGATGACCAGGACGAGCGGCAGGATGGTGGCGGGAAGGTGCTCGGACTCGCCCAGGATGGTGGAGGCCAAAGCGAGGCCGAAGGCCACGGTTTTGCCGGAGCCGGTCTGGGCGGAGACCAGCAGGTCACGCTCGGCGGCTTCGGGTGTGAGCACGGCGCGCTGGACGTCGGTGGGCTCATTATAGCCGCGCGCGGCCAGGGCGCGGGCGAGCGCCGGATTTTTGATGGGGAAGGGCATGGGGCGGCTCCTACCCCGGCGCGCGCGCCAGGGCTAGGTGCGGGTGTGAAGTTTGAGCGATGTTTTAGGAAATAACCCGGATTTTAGGTTGTATGAGGGCGGGGGAAGCGCGTTTCGGGATTGATGGCGGCGCGGACGTGCCTTATGCTGCCCTGGTCCGGCTGGGCCGGGCGGCTTCAACGATTCATACCTGAACGATCACAGAGGACTGTTTAAATAGTGCGACCCCCGAAAAATGACCGCCAGCGGCAACCGCGTCGCCGCGGTTTTGACGACGATAATTTCTTTGGCAATACGCCCCCCCCCCCGCCGTCTTTTTCCGGGTTTGGGTCTGTTTCCTCCGCACCGGAGGCCAAGGCCACAGTGAAGTGGTACAACTCTGAAAAGGGTTTTGGCTTCGTGGAAATGGCGGATGGCTCGGGCGATGTGTTCCTGCATGCCAATTCCTTGCAGAATGCCGGCTTCCAGGCTGTGACCCCGGGGTCCATCCTGCAGGTGCGGGTTGGCCAGGGGCAGAAGGGACGGCAGGTTGACCAGGTGATCTCCGTGACCGAGGGCACCGGCGAGGCGCCGGGTGGCCGTGGCGGTTATGGCGGGTTCGACCGGCCACGCTCCTCCGGCCCGCGCCCGCCGCGCCAGCAGGCGAGCGGCCCGGCGGTCGAGATGACCGGTATCGTGAAATGGTACAACGCCACCAAGGGCTTCGGTTTCATCAGCCCGCAGAGCGGCGGGAAGGATGTGTTCGTGCACGCCACCGCGCTGGAGCAGGCAGGTTTGCCGCCGCTGCAGGAAGGCCAGGCGGTGCGGATGAATGTCGTGCAGGGGGCCAAGGGGCCGGAAGTCAGCTCGATCAGCGTCGACTGAGTTTTTTCCCGGACGGGATTTTTGGGGCGGGCTCACGTGATGTGGGCCCGCTTTTATTTTGAGCCGGTTTTGTTGTGAGTGTGTGTTTTCAGCCGGGCAGGTGGCGCAGGCTGGCGGCGAAGCCGGGGTAGAAGGGTTCGATATCCGCCTCGATGGTGAGCAGGGCGGCGGCCAGGGCGGTGAAATCCGCGCCGGGGTAGCGGGTTTTGAGGTCGATGCCGCGGATGGGGTGGGTTACCGGCGCGAGGGAGCCGGAGAGCGGGCGCAGGGTGGCGGCGGGGGCGCGCGCCAGGGTTTCATAATGCAGCACATGGCCGGGCGGCAGGGTGCGGTAGAGCTGGAACATCCATTGGATGAGCGCGATCTGGCGCGGCAGGGGGGCGGGGATTTGCGCCAGACGCGCGCGCAGGGCGGGGGCGTAGGCCTCGGCGGCGGGCATGCGGCCGTTGCGGACGTTGAAATCCACCGTTTGCCAGGAGGCCAGGGCCGCCAGCGGGTGGCGGATGATGGCATAGACGGGGAAGTGCCGGGCCAGCGGCCACGCCAGGGCGGTGAAGAAGGCCGGGTGCTTGATGAAGAGGCGGAAGTCAGCGCTCAGCGGCTTGGTGATTTTGACATCGGCGACCTGGGCGGCGCTGCGCCGCAGGGCGCCGTTTTGGCTCACGTCCTCAAATGTGTTGTCGAGCATCAGGCCGGCGCGGCTCATGGATGGGGCGAGGCCCTCGCGCAGGATGCGCGCGCGGGTGGTGCTGGCGAAGGCGGCGATTTCGGCGATGGCCTGGTCAGGGTCGCCATGCAGGGGGACGCTCATCGGCTCGGTGAGGGCGACGCAGTTGGGCAGCGTGTTGAGGCAGGCGCAGGCCAGGGTGGTGCCCGAGCGGGGCAGGCCGGTGATGAGCGTGGTGCTCATGCCGGGGTGAGGAACTGGCGCAGCAGCGTGGTGTAGGCGGCGCGCTCGCGCGCGAGGGTGTGGCGGGCGGCCATTGCCGCGCCGGCCTGGGCGAGGGCGGTGCGGCGCGCGGGGTCTCGCACCAGGGCGAGGGCGGCGCCGGCCAGTGATTCGGCGTTATAGGCGGGCATCAGGCAGGTTTCCTCCGGCAGGCAGAAGCCGCGATTGCCGATGCAGTCTGGCACCACGGCGGCGCGGCCGAGGGCCATGGCCTCCAGCGGCGGGAGAAAGAAGCCCTCGGCGGGCAGGGGCAGCAGGATGCAGATGCTGGCGGCGGCCATGCGGGCGAGGAATTCGGCACGCGGGCACATGGTTGTGAGCAGGTCGGTCTCGGCCGCGCCATGCAGCAGGGCGGCGATTGCGGCCGCCATGCCGGGGTTTTTGCAGCCGGAGATGAAGATGCGCGGCGGGGCGCTGGCCGGGCGGCAAGGCGGGGCGGAGATGGCGATGCCGGCCGGAATGGCGTGCACCGGGCCGTTGGCGAAGGGGGTTATGGCATCGGCGACCTGCTGGCTGACGCAGATGCGCAGCGCGGGGCGGGCGAGGCAGGCGAAGAGCGGGGTGCCGGGCGCGGCATGGCGCAGGCCCTGGATGAGGTTGACCACGGGCGCCTTGCCGGAGGCGATGCCGGCGGAATCGAGGAGGGACCAATCTTGCCCGGCGAGGAAATAGGCCGGGAAGGGACGCAGCGCGGCGGTTTGCGGGACGCCGCAATGGGTGAAGGGGTTGTCCGGGATGTCGGCCGAGCCGGG
>JAKBAQ010000230.1 GCA_021808985.1 Pseudomonadota bacterium | reverse complement strand
CCGGGTCATCGCGCGCGAGACGATCTCGGCCATGTCCAAGGATGTGACCGCGAAATGCTATGGCGGCGATATCAGCCGCAAGCGCAAGCTGCTCGAAAAGCAGAAAGAGGGCAAAAAGCGCATGCGTCAGTTCGGCAAGGTGGAAATTCCGCAAAGCGCCTTTCTGGCCGCGCTTAAGATGGACGCCTGAATAATGCCGGCTATGCCGCCGGTTCTCCCTGAACCGGCGAGGTATTCTGCGTTGCGAGCAAATCAGTCGCCTGCGCGATAACCTCCTCCAACGCCATTATATCCGTGCCCTTGGCGACGATGGCGACCCCCCAGCCAACCCCGCGGCGGAAGGGATAGCTGCCAATGTCAACGGCGGGGAAGCGTTCCTGAATGTCCGAGAGCGCTGCCGCGATACTGCCTTCCATCACACCCATGGCATGGACGGTACGCATCTCGATCCGCACCCCCCGCGGCAATTCCGGCTCCAGCGCCAGCATCATAGCCTGCATGATCCGCGGCACCCCGGCCATGACATGCACATTGGCGATAGTGAAGCCGGGCGCCAGCGATACCGAGTTGGCAATGGGCCGCGCGCCGCGCGGCATGGTCGCCATGCGCTGGCGCGCGGCGTTGAACTTTTCACCCATGCGCTCATGCATCAGCTCAAAGGTCGGGGCATGCGGCTCCCAGGGCAAACCAAAAGCGGCGGCAATGCATTCGCTGGTGATATCATCATGCGTCGGACCAATGCCGCCGGTGGTGAACAGAACATCATAGGCCGCGCGCAACTCGTTCACCGCGCCAATGATCCGGGCCGCGATATCAGGAATAACCCTGACCTCCTCGAGCTTTATGCCCAAATCGGCGAGCCGCCTGGCAATGAAGCGTACATTCTCATCCTGCGTGCGCCCGGAGAGGATTTCATTGCCGATGATCAGAATGGCGGCCGTGGGATTGCTCATAAAAAATCTCTCAGCATGGGGATCAATGGCCGGTCGGCCGGCGGCATGGGATATTCCACCAGCCGCTCCGGTGCCACCCACGCCAGGGCCTGGCCTTCCTTCGGCAATGGGTTCCCCTTCCAGCGGCGGCATAAAAACACCGGCATAAGCAAGTGGAAACTCTCATACGGGTGGGAGGCGAACACAAAAGGCGCCAGATCGCCGGGGTCAACCTCAACCCCCAACTCCTCGCGCAGTTCGCGCGCCAGCGCGTCTTCGGGCGTTTCGCCGGTTTCCACCTTGCCGCCGGGAAACTCCCACATGCCCGCCATTTTTTTCCCCTCCGGGCGGCGAGCCAGCAGAATCCGCCCCTGCGCATCGATCAGCGCCACGGCGACCACCAGCAGCACGGCGTTTTTCTGCGCCGCCGCCACCGGCGCCTCGCGTTCCAGGGCAAAATGTTTCACGGGCAGTTTTTGCCCCGGCCGGCACATAAAAGCCTGCGTCCCCTTGCCCGAGGGCACAAACCCCACCCGCTGCAGCAACGCCGCCGAAACATCATTATCCGCCGCCACGGTGGCCGTAAGCCGCGTGATGGGAAAAGCGGCGAATGCCCATTCCACCAGCCGGCGCGCCGCCTCCAGCGCATATCCCCGCCCCCAGAAGGCGCGGCCCAGCCAATAGCCCAAATCGGCGGTTTTGTGGTTTTTGCCCATGCGCAGCCCGGCGCAGCCGATCATGTCTCCCGTGGCCTCGTCCACCAGGGCGAACTGCTCGGCCTTGCCTGCCAGCCTGTCCGCCGCCGCCGCCGCGATCCAGTCCGCCGCCAGCGTGGCGGAATACGGAAACGGCGCATCGGGCAGCCGCCGGCAAATCTCCCAATCATTGATCAGCCGATGAAACACGGCCGCGTCCTCGGCCATCAGGGGGCGCAGGGTGAGACGCGAGGTTCGCAGCACCACCCCCGCGGGGGGCTGTCTATCCAGCGTCAGCGAATCGAAGAGGTCTGGCATGTCGCCCCAAGGTTAGCGCGCAGTTGATCTTCCCGCCAGGACTAGGCAACGATACGGCGCATGAACGCCGAATCTGATATTTTCACGCGCCAGATGTCCCACCTCGGGGCCAAAGCCCGCGCCGCCGCCGCCATCCTGGCCCGCGCCGATGCGCAGACGCGCAATCACGCGCTACGCGCCGCCGCTGGCGCCTTGCGCGCCGCCGCGCCACAAATCCTCCAGGCCAACAGCCAGGATATGCAAAACTTCTCCGGCACCGCCGCCTTTGGCGACCGCTTGATGCTCAACCCCGCCCGGGTGGAGGCGATGGCTCGCGGGCTGGAGGAGGTCGCCGCCTTGCCAGACCCGCTTGCCCGCACCCTGGCGCAATGGACCCGCCCGAACGGCCTGGTCATCAGCCGGATCGCCCAGCCGCTGGGCGTGCTGGGTATGATCTATGAGAGCCGCCCCAACGTCGGCGCGGACGCCGCCGCCATCGCGCTCAAATCCGGCAACGCCATTTTGCTGCGCGGCGGGTCTGAGAGCTTTCATTCCGCGGGCGCCATCCACGCCGCCATCACCGCCGGCCTGCGCGCCGCCGGCCTGCCTGATGATTGCGTTCAGATCGCCCCCAGCACGGACCGTGAATTCGTCGCCGCCATGCTCGCTGCCTCCGGCTTTATCGACCTCATCATCCCCCGCGGCGGCAAATCCCTGGTTGAGCGTGTGCAACGCGACGCGCGGGTGCCTGTCCTTGCCCATGCCGAGGGCCTTAACCACACCTATATCCACGCCGCCGCTGATTTTGACATGGCCCGTGAAATCCTGGCCAACGCCAAGATGCGCCGCACCGGCATCTGCGGCGCCACCGAAACACTGCTTCTGGACGCCGCCATCGCCCCTGCCTTGCTGCCACTGCTCACCGCCGATCTGGCGGCCCTTGGCTGCGGCTTCCGCGCCGATGAAAAAGCCCGCGCCATCGTCGCCTCCCTGCAAGCCGCCACCCCCGGAGATTTCGATACGGAATGGCTGGATGCCATACTGAACATCAAAATCGTCGACGATGTGGAAGCCGCCCTCGCCCATATCGCCCGGCACGGCAGCGAACATACCGATGCCATCATCACCCAGGACAGCGCGGCGGCCGAATACTTCCTGAAGACTGTCAGCAGCGCGGTCAGCCTGTGGAATGCCTCCACCCAGTTCTGCGACGGCGGAGAATTCGGCTTCGGCGCGGAGATCGGCATCGCCACCGGGCGTATCCATGCGCGCGGCCCGGTCGGGCCGGAGCAGCTGACCACCTTCCGCTACGTGATTCGCGGCACCGGGCAGGTGCGCCCCTGATCCCGCGCTTCGGCCACCATTACACCCTGCGCGTCGGCCTGCTCGGCGGCTCCTTCAACCCGGCGCATGAGGGGCATCTGCACGTCGCGCGCCAGGCCATGGTCCATCTTGGCCTGGACCAGCTCTGGCTCATGGTCTCTCCCGGCAATCCGCTGAAGCCCAGGCACGGCATGGCGCCATTCACGGCCCGCCTCGCCAGCGCGCGGCGCCTTGCCGACGGACGGCGGATCATCGCCACCGGGATCGAGCAGCTCATGGGCACGCGCTACACCGCGGATACCATGAAGGAAATCACGCGCCGCTTTCCGAATGTGAAATTCGTCTGGCTGATGGGCGCTGACAACCTGCGGCAACTGCCCCGCTGGGGCAACTGGCTGCGCATTATCCATTCCATGCCCATGCTGGTCATGCCCCGGCCAGGCGCCACCCGGGGCGCCCTGGCCAGCCAGGCGGCGGCGCGCTTCAAGAAAGGTCGCCTTCCGGCGCGCTCTGGTCTATGTCTGGCTTCGGCAGCGGCACCCTCTTGGATTCTGCTCCCGGTGAAGGAGCACCCAGCCTCCGCCACCGCCCTGCGAAATACGACTGAAGGAGCACTGCCATAGCCCGCCCACCCGCACGCAAGCCGGCCCCCCGCGGCGCCACCGCCGCCGCTCCGCGCAAGCGCACCCCCAAATCCGCCCCGGCTGAGGCCCTGCCCGCAATGCCCGGCACGCCGCGCAAAAAAGCCAGCATCGCCGGCCCGCGCCGCAAAAAGGCCGAAGCCAAAATCGCCGGTCCCGAGCTGGACCGCATGCAGGCGATCATCGTCAGCAGTCTGGAAGACGACAAGGCCGAGAATGTCGTGGCTATCGACCTCGCCGGCCGCGCCAGCTTTGCTGACCGCATGGTCATCGCCACCGGCCTCGCCGACCGGCAGATTTCCGCCATGGCAACCCATCTGAACGAGCGGCTGATAGAGGCCGGTTTCAAAAAAACCCGCCTGGAGGGCGCCGGCGGCACTGATTGGGT
>JAKBAQ010000229.1 GCA_021808985.1 Pseudomonadota bacterium | reverse complement strand
TTAGGACTAAGTCAGTAACTGCACGGCCCCAACCCGGCGAGCGGTACGGCATATGCCGCAGTGCAGCAAGGCGGGTATAGGCCGTCATTTCATCATCGTCAACTAAAATTGTGCGCTGCACAAAACTGTCATGAAGCCCTGATCAAGCCCCCGCCAGAACCTCATTCAGCCCCCAATTGCCCCGCTCGCGGCCCCAGGCCGGCCACCGGCGCCGCCTAAAAGCTCAACACGCTGTCTTAACCCATTGGCTTTTCGGTTTTTTCGCGTATGGTTTTGGGCGTTTTCCGGCTAGACAGCACACGCCCCAAGCGCCTACATTGGCGCAATTGTTAAGGTTTTTTGAGGTGCCGCTCATGCAGGCCTGGAAGTCTGTCGTCATGAAGAAGACCCTGGTGGTTGCCGGGCTGTGCCTGGCCGCCTGCGCGGGCATATCTCCGGCCCAGGCCCATCTGGAGCATCATTACCGCCGCCCGCTCCACCCCGCCGCCCGGGTTGCACCCGCGGTTGACAGTTTCGGCCCCACCGCGCCCGGCGTCAGCAGCATCGTCATCGATGCCAGCACCGGCCAGGTGCTCTCGGCCAGCGGCGCCGATATTCCGCGCTACCCCGCCAGCCTCACCAAGCTGATGACTCTGGATCTTGCCTTTCAGGCCCTGCATGACGGCCGGCTGAGCCTGGATACGCAAATCCCCGTCTCCTACCATGCGGCCTCCGTGGAGCCGGTGAAGCTCGGCCTGCGCCCGGGCAGCACCATCTCGGTGCGGAGCGCCATCCTGGCCATGACCACGATGTCCGCCAACGACGCCGCCACCGCCCTGGGCGAATATCTGGGCGGCGGCTCCGAGGCCCGCTGCGCCGAGATGATGACCGCGCGCGCCCACGCCCTCGGCATGGCGCAAACCCAGTTCTACAACGCCTCCGGCCTGCCCAATCCCGGCCAGGTCACCACCGCGCGAGACCTCGCCATGCTCGCGCGTGACATTGTGATGAACTTTCCCGAGGACCAGCCCTTCTTCGAGGTCCAGAAATTCAACTTCCACGGTGAGGAAGTCTACAGCAACAACGAGATGCTGAAGACCTACCCCGGCGCCACCGGCATGAAGACCGGCTACACCGATCTGGCCCGCCACAACCTCATCACCAGCGCTGCCCGTGGCGGCCGCGTGCTCATCGGCGTGGAGCTGCACGAACCCTCCTGGGGCGCCAGCTACCAGCAGATGACCGCGATGCTCGATAACGGCTTCGGCGGCCATGTTGACATGCAGCTCGCCAGCCGCCAGCCGGTTGCGCCCATCGCCGCGCAAGGCCAGCGGCGCCTGCCCGTGCACCCCGCGCCCACCCGCCTCGCCAGCCGTGTCAGCGGCCATTGGGTGGCCCAGCTCGGCCTGTTCGCGCACATCGATAAGGCGCGGGTCGAGGCCATCAAGGTGCGTGACCTCAGCGGCACCGGCGTCACCCGCGTCGCCCGGGTGGAGCGGCAGGGCAAAACCCTCTGGTTCGCCCAGGTGGCCGGCCTCAGCCTCGCCGCCGCGCATCAGGCCTGCAACGTGGTCACCGCGCGCGGCGATTTCTGCTATATCAGCGCGCCCCCGAGCGACCATCTGGCGATGGCGGCCAGCGGCAACGTCAACGGCGCCTGAGGGCCGAAACCGGCCGATTTGAGCATTTTCGCCGCTGGCTCTATGTGAGCGGTCATGATCTTGTCTGAATTCGTGAACCTGCTGGCGGCGGAGGCCGGAGCCAAACCCCTGCAGGCCGCGATCATCGTGGGCGGCACCTTTGTCCTGGAGGATGCCGCCACCCTCCTGGCCGCCATGCAGGTAGCCTCCGGCGCGCTCTCATTGCCGCTGGCGCTGGCTTCGCTCTATACCGGCATCATCATGGGAGATCTCGGGCTCTACGGGCTGGGCTGGCTTTCGGCCACGCACCCCTGGGCAAAACGCCTCATCCCCCGCGCCCGGCGCGACCTGGGGCGCGAGTGGGTGCACCCGCGCATCTTCTATGTGGTGCTGGTCAGCCGCTTCGTGCCGGGGCTGCGCCTGCCCACCTACACCACCCTGGGCTTCCTGCGCGCGCATCTGGGCAAGTTCACCCTGGCGGCCATCGGCGCCACCCTGGTCTGGACCTCGGGCCTCTTTTTTGTCAGCCTCAAGCTCGGCCTGGTGATGATGCGCTATCTTGGCGCTTGGCGCTGGGCCGGTCTCGGCGTATTTCTCATCATCCTGGTAACGGTGGGCCGCGTCGCCACCCGGCTTTATAATAATAAGAGGACAACCCCATGAGCGTAACATCGCTCCCCGTCTCCCTCGATGCCCCCGGCGGGCAGGCCGCCTCGTCGCGGCGCAAAAGCCCCGTTTCGTTTTTTGAGTTCTGGCCAGGCTGGCTGTTCTACGCCCCGGTCGCCGTGTTCTGGATCATCAAGGCCATCCGCTATGGCAGCATCACCCTGCCCACCCTGGCCAATCCGCGCATCAATGCCGGCGGCATCTGCGGCGAGTCCAAAAACGCCATCCTCGGCCTGGCCGGCCCGCTCGCCCGGCAATGGATCGCCCCTTACGCCCCGCTCACCACCTCCGGCCATAATGATGGCAACGACCTCACCCTGGCCCTGGCCGCCATGGCGCGCGCCGGCCTCGCCTTCCCCGTCGTCGCCAAGCCGGACATGAGCTGCAACGGCGTCGGCGTGCGCGTGGTCAAGTCCGAGGCCGAGCTGGCCGCCTACCTCGCCGCCTTCCCCCGCGCCACCGCCATGCAGCTGCAGGCGCTCATCACCTATGAGGGCGAGGCCGGGATTTTCTACATCCGCCACCCCGGCGAGGCGTCAGGGCGCATCACCTCCGTCACCCTCAAATTCCCCCCTGCCGTCACCGGCGACGGCAGGCGCAGCGTGCGTGAGCTCATCGCCGCCGATTCGCGCCTCAACGCCGTCTCCAACCTGCTGCTGCCCCAGCTGGGCGCCAAGGCCGCGCGGATTCCCGCCGAGGGCGAAACCGTGCGCCTGGTCTTCGTCGGCAATCACTGCCGCGGCTCCACCTTCAAGGACGGTCTGGACATCGTCACCCCCGCCCTGGCCGCGCGGATCGACGAAATCGTCCAGGACATGCAGGAAGTCTACTTCTCCCGGCTGGACCTGCGCTACGACTCCCTGGAGGCCCTGCGCGAGGGCCGCGATTTCCAGATCATCGAGTTCAACGGCAGCGGCTCGGAGGCCACCCACATCTGGGACCCGGAAATGACCCTGCGCTCCGCCTACGCCACGCAGTTCTTCCATTACGGCGAATCCTTCAAAATCGGTGACACCATCCGCAAGCGCGGCCTGCGCCCCTTCGGCCTGCGCAAGCTGGCCTCGCTCTGGCGCCACCAGAAGAAATTAATGGCCGCCTACCCGTCCAACGACTGATAAACCCGCCAAACCCACCCTAAAGAATGGGGCGCGGCGCGCTCAGGCCATCTATCCGCAGCACTCAAGGGCGCGCGGCCGTTCGCGCTGCCTGAAGCCCACCGACCAACGATAAAAATAAAACCGGAGAGACAGTGATGGAACCAGCTCTCAAAACCTTCCCCGCCAGCCCGGACAAAGACCACCCCTCACCTGAATGGATATCCCACCTGCGCCGTCGCTACCTGATCGAGCCGCAGGTTGACCGCCTGCTCACCCGCAAAATGGAGCTGCGCGCCGGCCCCGGCTATGAGAGCGTCCCCCTGGAGCGCCTGAGCGCCGGGGTGGAATCGCTGATCCGCGCGCATATCGGCGCCGACTTCAAGCTCACCAACGCCCGCTGGCTCTCCGGCGGCGCCTCCAAGCTGCAAATGGCCTTCACCCTGGCCTGGCGGCGCCCTGGCGTGGGCTTTGAGGAAACCCCGATGGTGCTGCGCATGGAGCCGGCCGAATCCATCGTCGCCACCAGCCGCCTGCGTGAGTTCCAGCTCATCAAGGCGCTCGGCGGCACGGTGCCGGTCCCCCCGGTATTCTGGTGCGACGAAGACGGCCTGCATCTGCCCTACCCGGCGCTGGTCTACGGCTTCGCCAACGGCGTCACCAAGCCCGCCGCCTCCACCAGCGGCGTCTCCGGCAGCAACACCTCGCTCCCGCCCGAAACCGCCGCCGCCCTGGCGCCGCAATTCATCAGCCAGCTCGCCGCCATCCATAATCTTGACCATCGCGGCCTCGACCTCTCGGCCTTCACCGCCCCCACACCCGGCACCCAATGCGCTGACTGGGGGGTCGACTGGTGGGAGCGCGTCTGGGAGGAGGATTCGGATGAGGACATCCCCCTG
>JAKBAQ010000228.1 GCA_021808985.1 Pseudomonadota bacterium | reverse complement strand
GCCGTGCAAGAGGCCTACGTCACCTCCGAGCCCTATCTCGTCCACAAGCAAACCGGCCAATGGCCCGTGGTGATGACCCTCTCCAGCTCCGGGTTTGACGGCTACGCAAGCCTTATCGCCACCAGCCGCAAACTCGTCCAAACCGACCCCAGCCTCGTGCGCCGCTTCATCGAGGCCTCCACGGAAGGCTGGTACTCCTACCTCTACGGCGACCCCACCCCCGCCTTCAAAGCCATCCTCGCCGCCAACCCGGACATGACCCCAGGCCTCCTGCATTACGGCTACGAGCAGCTCAAATCCCGCGGCATCGTCGATTCGGGCGACACCAAAACCCTCGGCATCTACGCCATGACCGACGCCCGCTGGGCCGCCTTCTTCAACCAGATGGCCGCCGCCGGCCTGTACGACAAATCCATGGACTACAAATCCGGCTACACCCTCCAGTTCGTTGACCATGGTTTCGGCCTGCCGAATAAATGATCTCGCTGCACGCCGTCACCAAACAGTTCCCCAACGGCACCCACGCCCTGGAGGGCATCACGGCCAACATCGAAGCCGGAGAATTCCTCGCCCTGCTCGGCCCCTCCGGCTGCGGCAAATCCACCCTGCTGCGCCTCCTGGCCGGGCTTGATGCGCCAAGCAGCGGGCAGATCGCCTGGCACGCCGCCCACCAGCCCGGCCCCGGCGATATCGGCTATGTCTTTCAGGACGCAACCTTGCTCCCCTGGGCCAGCGCGGCGGAAAATGTCTACCTTCCCCTGCGCCTGCGCGGCCGCGGCCGGGCGGAGTCGGCGGCGCATGTCAGCGCCACGCTGGCCCGCGTCGGGCTGGCTGAATTCGCCGGCACCCGGCCCAAGGCGCTCTCCGGCGGCATGAAAATGCGCGTCTCCATCGCCCGCGCCCTGGTCTGCGACCCCATGCTCCTGCTCATGGACGAACCCTTCGCCGCGCTGGACGAGTTCACCCGCCACCGCCTGCAGGACGACCTCCACCGCCTCTGGCGCGAGAGCGGCAAAACCATCATCTTCGTCACCCATTCCATTTATGAAGCGGCCTATCTCGCCAGCCGCATCCTGGTCATGTCGCCAAGACCCGGGCGCATCGCCGCCAACATCCCCGCCCGCGTGCCCGAGGGCCCAACCCGCCGCGAATCCGCCGAATACATCGCCCTCGTGCATCAGGTAACTGAAACCTTCCGCCAGGTGATGCCCGCATGAACAAGCTGCTGGAGCGCCTCGCCCCGTTCGTGTTCGGCGTGCTGGCCCTCGGCCTGTGGCAGGGCAGCGTCTGGGCGCTGGCCGTCCCGGCCTACGTGGTGCCCGGCCCCATCGCCATCTTCAACGCCTATCTTGGCGACTATAAAATCCTCAACCCCGCCCTGCTCTCCACCCTCACCGTCACCTTCGCCGCCCTGCTCGCCGCCACGCTGCTCGGCGTGTTCCTCGCCGTCGCCATGGCCGCCAGCACGCTCTTGCGCGCCGCCATCCAGCCCTGGGCGGTCATCCTGCAAGTCACCCCCGTGGTCGCCATCGCGCCGCTCATCATCATCTGGGTCAACCAACCATTCGTGGCGCTGGTGGTCTGCGCCACCATCGTCGCCTTCTTCCCCATTCTCTCCAACACCGCCGCCGGCCTGGCCGCCACCCCCACAGAGCTGCTGGATCTCTTCCGCCTCAACGGCGCCACCCGCTGGCAAACCCTCTTCCTGCTGCGCCTGCCCTCGGCCCTGCCCAGCTTCCTCACCGGCCTGCGCATTTCCGGCACGCTGGCCCTGGTCGGCGCCGTCGTCGCCGAATTCGTCGCCGGCTCCGGCGGCTTCGCCTCCGGCCTCGCCTACCGCATCATCGAGGCCAGCTACCGCCTGGAAATCCCCCGCATGTTCGCCGCCCTCGTCCTGCTCGGCGTCAGCGGCATCATCATATACGCGGCACTCGGCCTGCTTGAGCGTTTTTTGCTCCGCGGCCGCAACGCGGCTTGAACTTTCTTCCCCACTCTGCGACCCTCCGCCCAAACCGGAGACAGATATGACCACCGATACATCCAAAACCCTCAGCAAGGGCCAGCTTGCCTACGAAACCGAACGCGCCCGCAAGGCCGGCAAATCACTTGACGAATGGCTGAAGCAAAAAGCCCGCGCCGCCGCCGATGAAGCCCAGAAAGCCGCGCCCAAGCCCGCGAAAAAAAAGCCCGGCCTGTTCTCCCGCCTGCTCGATAAGGCGCATAAACCACTTTAGAACCATCACTTGCCCCAAACGCAAAAAGGGCAGACCCACGGGTCTGCCCTTTCACCTTCCGGCTGAAATAAGCCGGGCTGAACCTTACTCCGCGTCCTCTTCCGCCACCTGCGCGCGCGGGCCGCTATCCTGGCCCTTCGCGGCCACATCCCGGTCAATCAGCTCAATCACCGCCATGTCGGCGGCATCGCCATGGCGCATGCCGGCCTTCAGCACGCGGGTATAGCCGCCGGCGCGGGTCTTGTAGCGGGTCGCCAGCGTGTCAAACAGCTTGGTGACAATGGTCTCATCCCGCAGCTGGTTGAACGCCTGCCGCTTGGCGTGCAGGTCGCCGCGCTTGCCCAGCGTTATCAGCTTTTCAGCCACCGGGCGCAGCTCCTTGGCCTTCGGCAAGGTGGTGGTGATCTGCTCATGCTTGATGAGCGCAACCGCCATGTTCCTGAACATGGCAAGCCGGTGGGATGAGGTAACGCCGAGTTTTCGACCGCTGAGACCGTGACGCATGGTAAATATTCCTGTTTAGGCTTTTAGAAGGGTTGGTCGGAACGCTTGGCCAGTTCCTCGATATTCTCAGGCGGCCAGTCGGTCACGGTCATGCCAAGGGACAACCCCATGACGGTCAACACTTCCTTGATTTCGTTCAGAGACTTGCGACCGAAATTCGGCGTCCGCAACATTTCCTGTTCGCTCTTCTGCACCAGATCGCCAATATACACGATATTGTCGTTCTTCAGGCAGTTGGCGCTACGCACCGAGAGCTCAAGCTCATCAACCTTGCGCAGCAGATTGGCGTTGAACGGCAGCTCAATCCGCGGCTCCTCGGCGCGCAGCCGCTGCGGCTCCTCGAAGTTCACGAACATGCCGAGCTGGTCCTGCAGAATCCGCGCCGCCAGGGCCACCGAATCTTCCGGGGTGATGGCGCCGTTCGTCTCCACCTGCAAAATCAGCTTGTCATAGTCGGTCACCTGGCCAACACGGGTCTGCTCCACCCGGTAAGACACCCGGCGCACCGGCGAATAGATCGCATCGATGGGAATCAGCCCGATCGGCGCATCTTCCGGGCGGTTGGCCGAAGCCGCCTCATACCCCCGGCCGGAGCCGACGGTGAATTCCATGCCCAGGGTCGCGCCCTCATCCAGCGTGCAGAGCACCAGATCCGGGTTCATGATCTCGATGTCATGGCCGGACTGAATCTGCCCCGCCTTCACCTCACCCGGCCCGGTCGCCGTCAGCACCATGCGCTTCGGCCCCTCGCCATGCATCCGCACGGCCAGTTGCTTGATGTTCAGCACGATGTCGGTCACGTCCTCGCGCACGCCAACCAGCGTGGAGAATTCATGCAGCACGCCGTCAATCCGCACCGCCGTCACCGCGGCGCCCTGCAGCGACGAGAGCAGGATCCGGCGCAGCGAGTTGCCCAGCGTCATGCCGAATCCCCGCTCCAGCGGCTCGGCGACGATCGTGGCCATCCGCCCCGCATCGGCGCCAAACTCGATATCGAGATGCTCCGGCTTGATCAGCATTTGCCAATTGCGTTGCAGCGACAAATTTGATTCTTTCAACATTCAACCCTCCGGCCCGGCCGCGGCACCCCGCTTTGGGCCTTAAGCAAATTGCAATTCCGGCTCAGACGCGGCGGCGCTTACGCGGGCGGCAGCCATTATGCGGAATCGGCGTCAGATCGCGGATCGCCGAAATCTGGAAGCCAACGGCCTGCAACGCGCGCAGCGCGCTCTCGCGCCCCGAGCCAGGGCCGCTCACCTCGATCTCGAGCATCTCCATGCCATGCTCGCGCGCCTTGCGGCCCGCATCCTCGGCCGCCACCTGGGCGGCGTACGGGGTGGATTTGCGGCTGCCTTTGAAACCCTGGCTCCCCGCCGTCGACCAGGCAATGGTGTTGCCCTGCGCGTCGGTGATGTTGACCATGGTGTTGTTGAAGCTGGCGAGAACGTGGGCAACACCCGAGGTGATGTTCTTGCGTTCTTTCTTGCGGGGGCGTGAGGCGGGCTTCGCCATATCGGTATTCCTGTAACTGCTGACGTGATGGGCGAAAGTTTACTTCGTGACCTTTTTCTTGCCGGCGATC
>JAKBAQ010000227.1 GCA_021808985.1 Pseudomonadota bacterium | reverse complement strand
GATGCCGCGCGCATGCCAGTCCAGCAGGTCGGCCGGGCCAAGCCGGCGCACCAGCAGAATCATGCCATCGGCGCGCTCGGGCTTGGGCGCCATGCCGCCCAGCGCCACCATCAGCCGGCCGATCATGTCCTCAATATCCGCCAGCTTCTCGCGCAGATAAGGGTCGCCGATCCGGCGCATCCGCTCGCGCAGATTTTGCGCCACCTTGTCCACCGCGGTCTCGGCGGTCAGCCCGTCGCCGATGGCCTGGCGCACCTGGGTCAGCCACCCGGCTGACTGTGTGACCATCCTGTAAGCATCCAGCACATCGCGCGAGGCGCTGCCCCCCGGCAGCGTGGAGGCAATCAGCCCGTCCAGGCTCTTGTTCGCGGTATCCACGGCCTTTTCCAGCCGCGCCAGCTCGGCGGCGGGGTCGTCGGTCAGCAGCTTGGCGATGGGCGGCGCCGCGCCATAGGGCAAAATCTTGCCACGCGCGATGCCGGTTGAAAGCACATGCCCGGCATAGCGCCGCGGCAGACGGGCGGAGAAACCTTCCTCTGAAAGCTCCGTCGCCCCGGCGCGGGAGAGAATTTCCGCCAGCAGCATGGCCACCGTGGCCACCACCTCCACCTCAACCGGGGCAAACACCCTGGCCTCGCGAGACATCATCGCGATCACGCCCAGAATCCGCCCCGCGCGCTTCACCGGCATCGCCAAGGTGGAGGCAAACGCCTCCTCGCCCAGCTCGGCGCGGTATACATAGCGCGGATGGTTCTGCGCGTCGGGCAGGTTCAGCGGATCGCCAGAGGCCGCGACCATGCCGATAATGCCCTCACCCAGGCGCAGGCGCGTATGTCCCACCGCGCTCACATTCAGCCCATGGGTGGCGGCCAGCTCCAGCACCTCGCCCAGCCGGGCGACGTATATGACACACGCATCAGCCGGCAGTTCCTCCGCCAGCAGCCTGGCGATATCGGGCAGGCTGGCGCTCCCGGCCGCCAGCGCCTCGCGCAGCCGGGCAAACAGCTGCCGTGTGTCGCCGAATTTCGGCTTCCTGCGCCGCTGCTGCCTGGGTGGAGTCTCGCTGTTCATGCCGCCATCTTGCCATGCAAAAAAGGCAAAAATCAGCCCTGATCAGACGATTAGACAAGTTTTTTCGCCCCTGGATTGAAAATTTTTCAACCCAGGGAGGAATCTCGCCGCTTCAGGCCTTTTGCGCGCGCGCCCGCAGCGCCGCCAGCGCCTGCGCCTTCAGCTCGCCCAGAATTTCCGCGACCGGCTGAATCGACGTCACCATGCCGACCGACTGCCCCGCCATGACCGAGCCATTCTCCACATCGCCCTCTATCACCGCGCGCCGCAGCGCCCCGGCCCAGAAATGCTCGATCTCAAGCTGCGCCGCGTTCTTGTCCAGCTCGCCATCCTGGAATTTCTTCAGCACCTCGCTCTGGTGGCGCATGAACCGCTTGGTCCCCTCATTCACCAGCCCGCGCACCGGAATCACGGGAAAGCGCTCGTCGATCTGCACGGAGGGCAGCGCATCGCGCGCATTGGCCTTCAGGAAGGCTTGCTTGAAGTTCGGATGCGCGATACTCTCCACCGAGGCGGCGAAGCGCGTGCCCAGCTGCGCCCCGGCGGCGCCCATTTCCATATACCCCAAAATCGCCTCGCCGCGCGCCAGCCCGCCCGCAACGAACACCGGCACCTCGCGGATATACGGCAGAATTTCCTGCGCCAGCACGGTGAGCGAAACCGGGCCGATATGCCCGCCCGCCTCCGAACCCTCGATCACCAGCGCATCCACGCCTGATTTCACGAAGCGCTTGGCCAGCACCAGCGCCGGCGCGAAGGCGACGACCTGCGCCCCGCCATCCTTGGCCGCGCGGATCGCCGGGGCCGGCGGTATGCCGCCGGCGAAGACGATATGCGTCACCTTCGCGCGCAGGCATATCCGCACCAGCTCATCCAGCTGCGGATGCATGGTAATCAGGTTCACCCCGAAAGGCTTGTCCGTCATCGCCTGGGTGGCGGCGATCTCGGCCTCCAGCAGGGCCGGCGGCATCGCGCCGCAGGCGATGACGCCAAACCCCCCCGCATTGGAAATGGCGGAAACCAGATGCCGCTCCGAAACCCAGCTCATGGCCCCGGCCATGATGGCGTGCTCCGTGCCCAGAAAGGCCGCGCCCCTGGCCTGCAGGGCGGCGTATTCGTCCGCCGCGTCCGGCGCGCAATTATGCATCGAGTTCATACGCCGTGTGCAGCGCGCGCACCGCCAGTTCGGTATATTCCGCCGCCACCAGCACGCTCACCTTAATCTCGCTGGTGGAGATAACCTGGATATTGATGCCGCGCGCCGCCAGGGTGCGGAACATGGTGCCCGCCACGCCCGCATGGCTGCGCATGCCCACGCCCACCACCGATATCTTGGCGACATTCGGATCAGCGGAGATTTCGGCATAGCCGATCTCCTGGCGGGCCTGCTCCAGCACGGCGGTGGCGCGCGGCAGGTCGGTCTTGCCCACGGTGAAGGTCATGTCCGTCGTGCCGTCGGCCGACACGTTCTGCACGATCATGTCCACATTGATATGCGCCTCGGCCAGCGGCACGAAAATGGCGGCGGCGACACCTGGGCGGTCTGGCACCCGGCGCACCGTTACCTTGGCCTCATCGCGCGAATAGGCGATCCCTGCGACAATTTCCTGTTCCACAACTTCATCCTCATCAACAACCATGGTGCCGGGCGCATCGGTAAAGCTGGAGAGCACCTGCACCCGCACATGCTCCTTCATCGCCAGTTCCACCGAGCGGGTCTGCAGCACCTTCGCACCCACCGAGGCCAGTTCCAGCATTTCCTCGTAGGTGATCTTGTTCAGCTTGCGCGCCTTGGGAACAATCCGCGGGTCGGTGGTGTAGACCCCGTCCACATCGGTATAGATATCGCAGCGTTCAGCCTTCAGCGCCGCCGCCAGGGCAACCGCCGAGGTATCGGAGCCGCCCCGGCCCAGCGTCGTCACCCGGTTGTCCGGGCCGATGCCCTGAAACCCCGCGACCACCGGAATCTGCCCCTGCCGCATCCGCGCGATCAGCTCATCAGCCTCGATGGAATTGATCCGCGCCTTGCCGTGCTGGCCATCGGTCTCCACCGCTATCTGCCAGCCCATCCAGCTGCGCGCATCCGCGCCCAGATTTTGCAGCGCGATCGCGGTCAGCCCCGCGGTCACCTGCTCGCCGGTGGCCACCACCGCGTCATACTCGCGCGCATCGAACAAGGGGGAGAGCTTCTGGCACCAGTCCACCAGCTGGTTCGTCGCGCCGGACATGGCGGAAACCACCACGGCCACCTCGTTGCCCTTGTCAGCCTCCGCCTTCACCCGCTGGGCGACATTGCGGATACGGTCCAGATCGGCGACGGAGGTGCCGCCGAATTTCATCACGATACGCGCCATACATAAGTCCCTTGTGGAAAACCGGCCGGGGCGTCACATACCGGGCAGAGGAGAGTTCGGCAATGCAGGGTAGTTCGGTCAGACCAGAAGAAATCGCTCTTTTCGACGATTTGGCGTCGCGCTGGTGGGACCCGCGCGGCCCGATGCGCCCCCTGCACATGATGAACCCGCCCCGCGCCGCCTGGGTGCTGGAGCGCATCGGCCGCCATTTCCCCGGCCCCGCCCGGATTCTCGACATTGGCTGCGGCGCCGGCCTGCTCAGCGAATCCCTGGCCCGGGCCGGGCATGACGTGCTGGGCCTGGATGCCGGCGCCGAGGTCATCGCCGCCGCGCGGGCGCATGCGGCGGGGCAGGGGCTAACCCTCGCCTACCGCAACGCCACCGCCGAGGCGCTGCTGGCCGAGGGCCGGAAATTCCCCGTCATCACCGCCCTGGAGGTGCTGGAGCATGTCGCCAGCCCGGCGGAATTCCTGGCCACGCTGGCGGCGCTGCTGGAGCCGGGCGGGCTGTTGTTCGTCTCCACCATGAACCGCGGCAAGAAATCCTTCCTGGTGGCCAAGCTGGGGGCTGAATATCTGCTGCGCCTGCTTCCCGTCGGCACCCACACATGGCGGCAGTTCGTCACCCCGGCCGAGCTGGACGCGCATTGCCGCGCCGCCGGCCTGCGCCTGTGCGACACGGCGGGCATCTCCTTCGCGCCGCTGTCCGGCGGCTTCCGCATCACGCGGGATACCTCGGTCAACTACATCGCCATGGCGCAGGCGGGCTAAGAGCTTGTTTTAACAGTCTCTGCAAAAACATTAAGGATAATTCTCAAAAGTTTTTTGGGGTCTGGCCCTTTTTTGCAAAAAAGGGCCAGAATCTTGGGGAGCTTTTTATAAAAAGCTCCCCAAACCCCGCA
>JAKBAQ010000226.1 GCA_021808985.1 Pseudomonadota bacterium | reverse complement strand
GAGGCGGAATCCTTGAAGATTTGCACCGCGCGGGCCATGCCGCCGATTTCGTCCCGGCGCTCGCGCCCCTCAACGGCCACTTGCAGATTGCCGCCGGCCAGACGCTCCATGACGGATTGCAGTTTTTTGAGCGGGTTGATGACCCAGGCATTGATGGCGAAGAAGGCGGCGACGACCGCCTGCAGCAGGCCGCCGATGATGATGAGGAAGGTCATGAGAATCGCGGTGCTGGAGCTCTGGTCCAGCGCGGATGAGGCGGTGCTGGACTGGACTTGCAGCTTCGCCTGCTCGGCGACCATGCCCGCGCCGATGGGTTGAAACAGCGGCATGCAGGAGGCCAGGAACTCCTGCTGCGCGGCCAGATCGTCATCGGCGGTGGTGGCGAGGCTGGCATCGTTGATGGTGTTGCTGCAGGTTTCGTCGATCAGATCGTCACCCTGCTTTTGCAGGGCGATGATCTGGTCGGCCTCAGCCGGGAGCAGGCGCGCGGCGGCGGCCATGTGGGTATCGAAGGTGGCATGGTCGGCCGCGAGCTGGGCGTCGGCGGTTTTGTTCTCCCCGGCCGTGTTGGCCACCAGCAGGGTGCCAATATCGGCCTGGATGCCGCTCATCTCCTGGCTGGCCTGGGTGACAAGCTCGGACGCGGCCTCGGTGCGGCGGATTACGTGCCGGTAGCCGGAGACGATGGAGCGGACCTGGCTGGTTGTGTAGAACGCCCCGCCAATGCCAAAGACGCCGAAAATTCCTAGAATGATTAGAAACTTCGCAATGATTGGTAAATTTTTCACCCGCCAATTCCTTACTGGTTCGCGCAACCCGGATTGGCGCCAACGCCGCCATCCGCCTCGTGCCATGGGGTGGTTATGACGGGGGAGATTTAATGATTCGTATCCAAGGCGATATTTTGGGGCGCGGCCGGCATGGAACGGGCCCGCCGCGTTGCCGTGGCGAGCCCGGGGGTGGGGTGAACGGGGGTGGGATTAGAGACTCTTTTAAACGTTTTTTACCTATAATGAATTCAAATTATTAAAAATTTTTGCGGGGTTTGGGGAGCTTTTTATAAAAAGCTCCCCAAGATTCTGGCCCTTTTTTGTAAAAAAGGGCCAGACCCCAAAAAACGTTTGAGAATTATCGTTAATGTTTTTGAAGAGACTGTTAAAACAGTCTCTTAGAGCCGGTCAGGCTCTAATTACTGAATATGCGCTTCCACACTGAGGGGGCGTGCTCTTCCGGCTTGCCGGCGCCGGCGGTGATGCCGGTGGCGATGTCCTGCACGGCCTTGCTGTAGGCGGGGGGCAGGAAGTCTTGCGGGCGGCCGAGATTCTGGCTCTTGGTGAGGCCCGTGGTGTAGGGCAGCGTATAGTCAATGCCGCGGCCAAGGGCGGCTTCCATCGCCGCGTTGGTGAGGGTTTCGGGGGTTTTGGGCGCGAGATTGTTGACCGCCAGGATGGTCCGCTGGGAGGGGCTGGCGGCTTCGCGGCCGCGCGCGAGGCGGGCGGCGTTGCGCACGGAGAGCAGCGTGGGGTCAGCCAGGAGGATGACGAAGTCGCTCTGTTCCAGCAGGGAGGTGACCAGGGGGCCGCTGCGGAACGGGACATCGAGCACCACATAATGGAAATGCTCGATGAGGACGGCGAGAAGCTCCTTGAGGCTGTCGGGGGTGAGCGGGTCGGCGGCTCGGGGGTCGATATCCGCCGTGAGGGTGAAAAGACGCGGGCCGCGCAGGGTGACGACTTTTTCCAGGCCCAGATGGTCCAGCCCGGAAGCGTTTTGCAGCGCGCTGACGAGGCCCTGGCTGGGCGGCAGGTTGAAGACCAGATTCACCGCGCCGTTATGGACATCCAGATCAACCACCACGGTGCGGCGGGAGAAGCCGTGCGCCAGCTGCCAGGCCAGGCCACAGGCCAGGGTGGAGGCCCCGGCGCCGCCGCGCGCGCCGATGACGGCGAGGGTTTTGCCGGCGCGCGGGGCGCGGGTGGGCTCGCTGGCCAGGGCGCCGAAATTGAGGCCGCGGCGCAGCATGGCCGGCGTGAGGGGCTTGAGCAGGTAATCCGCAACGCCAAGCTGCATGAGATCGCGGAAGAGGCCGACATCGTTACGGTCGCCCGCGACGATGATGCGCGTGCCGGGCTCGGCGATGTCAGCCACGCGGGTCATGTCGCTGAGCGGCAGGGGAGACTGGGCGATATCAAGCAGCAGCTGATGCGGCCAGGAGGGAAGGCTCTGCACGAAGCTGAGCGCGTCGTCGATGCCGCCCTGGCGGACCACGACATTCTTCAACTCAAGGTCGAACACCAGGGACTGCACGAGGTCCCGGCTGTCAGGATCGGTGAGGAAGGCGACCAGCTCCAGCGCGCGGGCGGGCTCATTACGTTCGGCAATCTCGCTCATGCATTCATTCCCCTGCACCCGGCTCCCAGCTTGGGGGGTCGGCCATTCACGGTCTTGCCGCATTGACATGGATCAACCGGTTAAGTCCGCCATATTAAAATCCAAGCCACGGCCTTCAAGAATTAAGCCGGTGAAAACAACTATACTTGATGTACCTGGGGTTGAGAAGCCCGTGGCGCGGGCAAAAAAAAGGCGGCGCGCGCGGCACCGCCTTTTTTCGCGCAAGCGGCGTTTAGCCGGCCTGCAGATTTTCCGCCGACATTTTGCCCTGCTTGCCCGCCTGGATTTCAAAACGGACTTTCTGGCCCTCGTTCAAGGTGCCAAGGCTGGAACGCTCAACGGCCGAGATGTGCACGAACACATCCTTGGAGCCGTCGTCGGGCTGGATGAAGCCATAACCCTTGGTTGCGTTGAACCACTTCACTGTACCTGATGCCATGCCGCATCTCCTAACAAACAGCGACCCACAACATGCGGGCCAAACTACTCTTCAGATTGTTGGGGAAGCGTTGTACCGCGAAAGCAGAGAAAACACGCAACAACAAGAAACGAAAAGCGCCGTGCGGCCTCTATACGCCAGTTTCTGGCAGACCACAAACGCCGCTTCAGGGCGCGGCGGCGGCGAGGCTGGAGGCGTGGAAACCGCCGCCCAGATCCTGGAACAGGGCAACGCTGGAGAGCAGGCGGTTTTGTTGCACGGCAAGCTGGGCCTGCTGGTCGCTCAGCAGGGTGATCTGCGCGGTGACGACCGTGGTGTAGCTGACCGTGCCGGCCTGATACTGATTGAGCGCGATGCGCAGGGCGCTTTGCGCGTCGGCGACGGCACGGGCCTCCACCACGGCCTGGGCGGCCAGAATCCGCAGGTTGGAGAGGTCGTTCTCCACGTCCTGGAAGGCGCTCAGCACGGTTTGGCGGTAGGTCTGGACGCTTTGGTCATAGGCGAATTCCGCCGCGCGCACGCTCGCACTGCGGGTGCCACCCTCGAACAGGGTGGCGGACATGTCAGCCCCCAGAGACCACAGGCTGTTGCTGAGCGAAAACAGCCCGCCGATGGGGTTGGCCGCGTAGCCGCCCAGGGCGGTGAGGCTGAGATCGGGGTAGTAGGCGCCCACGGCGATGCCGATTTTGGCGTTGGCCTCGGCCATGGCGCGCTCGGCGGCGGCGATGTCTGGCCGGCGCTGGAGCAGGGTGCTGGGGATGCCGGGCGGCGTGAGGGGGACCAGGGTGATCTGCGGCGCGGGGGGCAGGCTGAAGGTTTCGGGCATCTGCCCGGTGAGCACGGCGATGGCGTGCTCATATTGCGCGCGGG
This sequence comes from Pseudomonadota bacterium, assembly GCA_021808985.1. Taxonomy (GTDB): domain Bacteria; phylum Pseudomonadota; class Alphaproteobacteria; order Acetobacterales; family Acetobacteraceae; genus Acidocella. The sequence continues at coordinate 662 of JAKBAQ010000226.1, read as the reverse complement.
CCACCCCGGCATTGATGAGCTGGGCCTGCGCGCCATCGAGCTGGGCGCGGGCGGTGGTGACATCGGAGGGCGCGGCAACGCCGGCGGCGGCCTGGTTTTCGGTGATTTGCAGGCTGCGCGTGTCCGCCGCGACGGTGGCGCGGTAGAGGGTGATCGCGGCGTCGGAGGCGCGCATGTCCACATAGTCAGCCGCCAGGGCGGCTTGGGCGCTCAAGGTGGCGTTGGCGAGGTCCGCCGCGCTGAGCTGGGCGGCGGCGGCATCGCCCTGTACCTGGCGGCGGATCTTGCCCCAGATGTCGGGCGTCCAGGAGGCGCTGCCCTCGAACGTGCCGGAGGTGTGCGCGCCGCTGGCGGCGCCGCTGCTGGCTTGCGCGGCCCGCGTGGCGCTGCCGGTGAGGCCGAAGCTGGGGAACAGGCCGCCGCGCGCCTCGCGCGTGATTTCCACGGATTGGCGGTAGGCGTCGTAATCAGCCAGCAGGGTGGCGTTGTTCACGGCCACCTGGGGCTCCAGCTCATCGAGCTGCGGGTCGCCGAAGGCGCGCCACCAGTCGCCCTTGGGGGCGCCATCAGCCGGGGTTGCGGGCAGCCAGCCCGCCGCCGCCTTGTAGCTGGCGGGCAAGGCGAGCTGGGGGCGGTGGTAGCCGGGCCCCACCATGCAGCCG
>JAKBAQ010000225.1 GCA_021808985.1 Pseudomonadota bacterium | reverse complement strand
CGCGGCGGGGGCTGGCGCGGCGGCGGGCCTGGCGAGCCGCAGGCCGGGGATTTTGGGCAGCGGCGGCGGGGCGGTGGGAAGCGCCAGCCCGGCCAGCGCGCCCGGCGAGGGCGGTGAGACGCCGGGGGTGCTGGCGCGCGCGCGGCGGGCGATGACGCTTTGCGCGTTGGCTTGGGTGGGCGGCGGGGCGGGGGGAATGTCCGCGAGGTTAGGGTAGGGCTGATCCGCCCCTGGAGGGGGTTGCCGGTTCTGGGCAATCGCGCCACCTTCGATGCTGTGGTACAGACCCAACGAACCTGAACAACCGCCCAAGAACAATGACAGAACAACAGACACCGCAGACCCAAGCCGCCGACACGTCATTAGGATTTTCTCCGCAACCAGAAGCGCATGCGACCTGTTTGCCCGAGAACTGCCGCCACGGAAAGGATGACCAGACATGAGCAAAGCCCCCGGACAGGATGAAGCTGACATAAAACTGCCTGATGCCGAGCAGTTGGGGCGCTCGATGGCGGATATCGCCGCGCGCTCGCAACGGCTGGTGAATGACTGGCTGCGCCGCCAGGCGAAGGAGGGGGTGGCGCTGGACCCGCTGAATGTGGGCGGGGCGTTTTTGGAGATGACCGGCAAGCTGCTCGCCAATCCGGGCCAGATGGTGCATGCGCAGCTGGGGCTGTGGCGCGACTATATGACGCTGTGGCAGAACACGACGCGGCGGATCATGGGCATGGACTCGGCGCCGGTGATAGAGAGCGACCCGAAGGACAAGCGCTTCGCCGATCCGGCCTGGCAGCAGAACGAGATTTTCGACTATATCAAGCAGTCTTATCTGCTCTCGGCGCGCTATATCAACGATGTGGTGACGCATGTGGACGGGCTGGAGCCCAAGACGGCGCAGAAGATCGATTTTTATGCGCGCCAGTTCATCAATGCGCTGAGCCCCTCGAATTTCGCCATGACCAACCCGGAGGTGCTGCGCCGCACGCGCGAGACGGGGGGAGAGAATCTGGTGAAGGGGCTGAGCAATCTGCTGAGCGACCTGGAGCATGGGCGGGGGAATCTGCGGATCAAGATGACGGATACCGAGGCGTTCAAGGTGGGGGGGAATATCGCCGTCTCGGAAGGCAAGGTGATCTACCAGAACGAGCTGATGCAGCTGATCCAGTACAGCCCGGCGAGCGAGACCGTGTTTGCCCGGCCGGTGGTGATTTTTCCGCCATGGATCAATAAATTCTACATTCTCGACCTGCGGCCCAAGAACTCGCTGGTGCGCTATCTGGTGAGCCAGGGGCATACCGTGTTCATGGTGAGCTGGGTGAACCCGGATGCCGCGCTGGCGGAGAAGAATTTCGACGATTACATGGTGGAGGGCGTGCTCGCGGCGCTGGATGCGATCGAGAAAGCCACCGGGATGCGCGAGGTGAACGCCATCGGTTATTGCCTGGGGGGGACGCTGCTGGCCTCATCGCTTGGGTATATGAAGGCGCGCGGGGATGAGCGGATAAGGAGCGCCACCTTTCTGGTGACGCTGACCGACTTCACCGATGCGGGGGAGCTGGGCGTGTTCATCGATGAGGAGCAGCTGAGCAATATCGAGGAGAAGATGTTCAAGCAGGGCTATCTGGAGGGCGCGGACATGGCGGCGACCTTCAATATGCTGCGCGCGAACGATCTGATCTGGAGCTTCGTGGTGAACAATTACCTGCTCGGGCAGGAGCCGTTTCCCTTCGATCTGCTGTACTGGAATTCCGACTCGACGCGGATGCCGCCGGCGATGCACTCGTTTTATCTGCGCAATATGTACCAGAGGAACCTGCTCTCCGAGCCGGGCGGGATCGCCATGAAGGGGGTGCCGATCGATCTGCGTAAGATCGATATTCCGGTATATTTCCTCTCCTGCCGGGAGGATCATATCACGCCGTGGACCAGCACTTATAAGGGCGCGCGCAATTTTGGCGGGCCGGTCCGCTTCGTGCTGGCGGCGTCGGGGCATATTGCCGGGGTGGTCAACCCGCCGGAGGGGGGGAAATATAACCATTTCATCAATGCCGGGATGCCGGAAAGCCCGGATGAGTGGTTTGGCGGGGCCACGGAGGTTGGCGGCTCCTGGTGGCCGGACTGGCAGCGCTGGGTGAGCGGGTTCGACAAGACCAGGGTGGAGGCGCGCGTGCCCGGCGCGGGCGGGCTGAAGGCGATAGAGGATGCGCCGGGGAGCTATGTGAAAATTCGGGCCTGAATATTTGTGGAGGCGGGCATCTGCGAGTAAGGCACGGCACGAAGCGGCCTTGACCGGCTTTTTTGGCAGAGGTTTTTGAATGCGCGTTCTGCATGTGATGGCGGGCAAGGGCAATGGCGGGGCCGAGCTGTACTCGACCGATGTGATGCTCAGCCTGCACGAGGCGGGGATTGACCAATGCGTGGTGATGCGCCCGGACGCGCCGCGCGCGGGCGAGCTGGCGGATGCCGGGCTGCGCATGGCGCCGGGGGTGTTGGCGGGTTCGTTTCGTCCGCTGCAATGGTGGCGGATGCGCCGGCTGATCGCGCGCGAGAAGCCCGATATCATCCATTGCTGGATGCGCCGGGCGGCGAGCCTGGTGCCGGGCGCGGCGCGGCGGCGGGCGGAGGTGATAGGCTGGTATGGTGATTATGAGGAGTTGCGGCATTTCAGCCATTGCACCCGCTTTGTGGGGGTAACGCGCGATTTGGTGCGGCACATGCGTGAGGCCGGCGTGGCGGCGGAGCGGGCGGCTTATATTCCGACCTTTCCCACCGTGGATGACGCCCCGGCGATTGACCGCGCGGCGCTGACGACCCTGCCGCAGGCGCGGGTGCTGCTGACGCTCTCGCGGCTGCATCCGGTGAAGGGGCTGGATACCATGTTGCACGCCCTGACATTTTTGCCTGACTGTGTGCTGTGGGTGGCGGGAGACGGGCCGATTCTGGCCGAGTTGCAGGCCTTGGCGGAGACGCTGAACGTGGCGGGGCAGGTGCGGTTTCTGGGCTGGCGGACCGACCGCGGGGCCCTGCTGCGCGCCGCCGATGTGTGCGTGCTGCCCTCGCGCTACGAGCCGTTCGGGACGGTGATTCTGGATGCGTGGCAGGCGGGGACGCCCTTTGTCGCCTGCGACAGCGATGGGCCGCGCGCCTATATCCGCAATGGCGAGAATGGCATGCTGGTGCCGGTGAATGACGGCGCGGCGCTGGCCGGGGCGATTCGCGCGGTGCTGGATGACAAGGCGCTGCGCGAGCGGATTGTGGCGCAGGGGCATGCGGAGTATCTGGCCGGATTTACCCGCGAGGCGGTGACGCGCCAATGGATCGACTATTATCAGGGCCTGATGGCGGCGCGGCATGAGCGCTGAGCGTTGGCGCATGGTGGCGCTGGCGGCGGCCCTGCTGGTGCCGCTGGGGCTGCTGCATGCCTGGGTGCTGGCGGAAATATGCATCGGCGTGGTGGATGTGCTGTTTCTGGCGCTGACCGGGCGGGCGCGCGATTTCGCCTGGGCGCGCCAGCCCTGGTTTTTGGCGGCGATGCTGTGGTGGGGCTGGCTGCTGCTGTGCTCGCTGCCGCTGCCAGCACTGGCGACCGGCGGCGCGGGCTGGCGCATGGGCTTTATGCAGGCGCTGGTGATTCCGCGCTTCTTCGTGTTCGTGGCGGCGTTGCAGGGCTGGGTGCTGAGCACGCCGGGCGCGCGGCGGGCGGCGTGGTGGATGCTGGCCGCGGCCTCGCTATGGATTGGCGTGGAAGCCTGGCAGCAATATCTCACCGGCAGCAATCTGTTTGGCGACCATCGCTGGAATGATGGCTCGCTGACCGGGCCGTTCCGCCGGCCGCGCGCCGGGGCGCTTTATGCGCATCTGCTCTTCGCCACCATGCTGCCGCCGGTGTTGGCGATGCTGGGCCGGCGCCGGGCAGCATGGCGGGGCGTGGCGGTTGGGCTGGCGGCGCTGGGGGTGGCGACGGCCGTGCTGATAGGCCAGCGCATGGGGGTGGTGCTGAGCGCGGTTGGCCTGGCCGGGACGGCCGTGCTGGTGCCACAGCTGCGCCGGCTGGCGCTGGCGCTGACGGTGGTGGCGGCGCTGGTGTTGCTGGCGACGCCCGTGATCTCGCCGCCGACCTACGCCAAGCTGGTGGGGGAGACGTATGTTAATCTGCGGCACTTCACCTTGAGCCCTTATGGCGAGTTGTTCACGCGGGCGAGCGTGATGGGGTTGCAGTCGCCCTGGCATGGCTGGGGGTATAACGGGTTCCGCGTGCTTTGCCCGCAGGCGCGCTTTGGCGGAGGGTTTGCGGCGCTGGGCATTGCGCCGACCGCGCTGGGGCTGGGGGCGTGCAATCTGCATCCGCATAATTTCTACTTCCAG